>NZ_JBHFKZ010000031.1:0-56594 GCF_042879375.1 Photorhabdus sp. RM323S | reverse complement strand
TCGATCCATGTCAGGGGGTTTGGCGCATAAGTGTATAAGTTCAGGCCCCCATTCAGCCCGATCGGATCGGGCGTAATAAACCGGCCCGTCTCCGGGGCATAATACCTGAACGTATTAAAATGCAGCCCGGTTTACTCGTATCATCCTGATATTTGCCCTTTCAGGGTAGCGCTGCGCGCTATTCAAAATTTGTTTCCGACAAATTTGTCTTTGTCAAAATATTGGGCCCGCGTAGCGTGGATTTTGCCTAAAGCTAAAGCCCTTCGATGACCAGTCCGGATCAGTGAAGTAATATGCGCCCCGGTTGATCTATTAATCTAAGAAATCATCTTCTTCGAGGTAATAAACCACAGCTTCTAACAATTCATCGCGGGTTGCATTGGGATGATGTTCTAGTTTGTTATCAATGATAGCTCTGAATGTTTGGTAATCTAACCAAGTTCCGAGTCGTGCAGCTTCTGGCATAGCGTCCCCCCCTAGAACTGGAAACTTTTCAGGCCGTCATCCAGCCACTGCCGTTGAGCATCGGTGAATTTCTGCGGGGATGACAGGGTGAAAATCAGCATTTTTTTCTCATCCAGCCGGAATACGGCCTGATATTGATAGACTGTCTGCCTTAAATAATCTTAACACTGTATTTTTTATGATATTGAGAAGAATCAACTCTGTTTAAGAATGGCTGGCTTAAAAGCGCACAGATGTGGCTGATAACCTAAGCCATTAAGGCCAGCTATTATTTTCACGTCTTTATCAGAGATTGATTTAATCTGATTGATATTAGCTGTAATTCCAACGCTTCATTAATCAGATTTGCTGTCATATTATCAGATACTTTAACGTGAGCCTCACTGCAACTTTGGCCCGGTAAGGTTGTCCTTACCGGGTGATTGTCAGTTGTTGATAACGCTCTCTTCCCCTTGAACTGCACTTCACACAAGTTTCATTGGTTCATTGTACTCATGCTTTGTACTGCCTGATGAAGGCTCAGGGAGTAAGCGGTGTTTAGCTCAATAGGAGCGCGCTGTATTGCGACTCCAGATTATTAAGGAAGTCCAGCTGATTATGTATGAGTTTGGTCAGATCTTGCTGGCCGGTTTTACTGTCTATTGTCTCCTGTAATTGATTGGCAAATATACTCCATACTTGTTCCAGTGTCGTTGTCTGGCTCAGTAGCGTGGTGCGCTCTGTCTCGATTTGCTGTGCAGCGCCGATACCGGTAATCCGTTTTTCTGTCTCTTTCAACTGGTTTTTCAGGTTATCGGACACCTTATTCAACCGAGTGATTTTCTCATCCAGTTTGGATCTGGCATCAGCTAATTCTATATATTTCAGCCCTTTAGAAATATTGTCGAGAATCTTTTTGGCGATTTCAATTCCCTGCTTAAGTG
This sequence comes from Photorhabdus sp. RM323S, assembly GCF_042879375.1. Classification (NCBI taxonomy): domain Bacteria; kingdom Pseudomonadati; phylum Pseudomonadota; class Gammaproteobacteria; order Enterobacterales; family Morganellaceae; genus Photorhabdus; species Photorhabdus sp. RM323S. Next base: position 55,206 of record NZ_JBHFKZ010000031.1, on the reverse strand, counting down.
CCTGTTTGATGGCCTCTTTTTTAGGGTTGCTTATGTCCAGTTTGTCCACTTCGCTGGCATTGGGAATGTAGTCCTTAAACATATCAGCCAGATTGTATTGGCGAATGACATCCTGGCTTGCGATGATTTTGTCGCGGTTTTCGGCCAGTTTGGCTTTTTTCTGCTCTTTCTGGGCAATATCAGCTTGCAGTTCCACTTTTCGTGCTTGTTCTTCTTCCAGGACTTCTCCCAGACGTTCTGAAATCACAACGTTACGCACATCGGCAATTTTGCTGGTTAGTTGGTTCGCTTCATTATGTAAGTTGAGAATAACGTTTTTGACATCTTTATTCAGGCTGTGGATCTGCTCTGAACGTGCTTCTAACAGCGTATTCCGGGTTTCATCGTCCAGCTCAGAATTTTCCAGCTCTGCATCAATTTCGAGGATGGTCTGAAAGTATTCTTGAGGAGGGAGCTGCCGCAGGACAGTTTGCAGGTGAGGCACAGAGATACGTACCGTTTCGTCAAGATCACGGCTGTATATGCCGACCCGCAGCGTTTTTTCCTGGATTATTTCAATGCCTGAAGTTTGCTGTTGCACCAGACGCCAGATGTTTTTCACCGCTTGATTCAAGGTTTTTATGTTGATTTCTGGATAAGCAGCAGAGTTTTGTGGAAAAGTAATAATTTCAGTCATTTTAATGCTCCTTTTTTCTATTTCCTATGTAATACAGTGGAGAGTTGTGATTAGTTATAGCGCTGTTTGTACTCTTTCAACGCCTCATCGAAAACCTTGACCAATTGTTTAGCGGAACCTTCTACCTCTTTCCAAGGGCTTATCACTTGCTGGAATTTGGTGATAAAAGAGGTCAGTTTCAGCGCGTCGTTAATTTCGGTGAATTTATCCCTGGAGGCATTGATCTGAGTTAGCATGGATTGCCACATGTAATCTAGGTGGTTCAGTGCGACTTCTGCGTCCAGCAAACGGGTATCAATGTCGCTAAAATCAATAGACAAGCTGGCCATAGATTCTTGCAATGCACGTTTACCTTTGATGCTTTCTTCCAGGCTGCGCACTTCTTTGATCAATGCGTTTTTCCGTTTACGTACTTCTTCTGCCTTAGCACCAAAAATACCACCTGTAATAGCAAGGCCAATAAGCCCTGCAGCGATGCCGGAGAAAGCCAAGCCCACGAATTTGTCGTAGTCTTTCTTAAGTTGTGTGATTTCTTCTTTTTTCTCGATAATTCTTTCATCGAGATCTTTGATGCCAACTGACATCTTATTGTATTTCATCAGCCTTTTCTTATTTTCTACTTGTGGCTGTAAACCAAATGCAATGCCGCCATTTGAGAGTCTGCCGCCGATCAGTTTTAGCTTGAAATCAGATACTTCGGTTCTAACCTTTTCGGTTTTCTGCTGCTGTTTTTGAATATCGCTCTTCATGTTATCCAGGATTTCTTCCAGTGCGTGCGACACCTCTTTATCTTCATTGGTGTAGGTGATACTGGCTAATTGGTTATTCGATAATTCTCCCAGTTTCTTCTTTATGCGTTCAATAATTGGCATCTCATTAATGATGCTGATGATATTCCCTCCGGTCTCGGTAATTTGTTTACCGACAATTTCCAGATCGATACTCTGTTGCATAATATCGTTTTCCACTCCGCTCCAGCTAAGTGAGTGAATGCGGATTTCTTCAAATAAAGTATGAATATCTTCTGGTTCCAATCCAGGAATATCGACCCTTTGGTAGCCTAGATAATTTTTCACTTCCTCTAGATTAAAAGGCAGTGAAAGACCTTTCTTAACATACAATTTGATATTAATAAGGTCTTCTTTGGTAAATATTCCACCGGGGCGGGCAACACCTGCTTGTTTACCTGTCAGTAATTGCAAGGTAGCCGAGGGAATATCTGTTTCATTCAGTGTTTTTTCCGCTGGAAGTTGAGCTAATAACATATATTTCTCCATTAGTGGTTATTGCTTTATTGAAAAAATTATTAAATACATCAAGGCACAACCGGATGTCATAATACCCATGCGGTTGAATTTACGTTGTATTTTTTATTGAATAATCTTAATTAAAAATACATTGATTAGCGTGATTGTTTGTTGAAAAAACAGTTTAATATATAATTTTAATTAAACATTTGTCTGTGTTTTCATCAGGATTAAATTTGGGTGTTTTTAATATATAAATATGAAATTAATGGAATTAAATATTGTTGATTTTTTTATGGTTGATAGTTAAGCTTGAAAATAATACTTTAGTTTGCTTGTTAATTTGTTATGAGTTTTTGTGTTCTTTCTTGATGTTAGTATGAGAAATATAAAATATTTAAATACTGTTTATGTGAAAATGCATTTTAAAACAAATAATTACATTTGTGTTGCTATGTTATGATTATATAATCTCTTCCTTTTTGATTTAAAAGGCAGGTAATACGGTCTTTTTATAAAGAATAAGCTGGTTGTTTTTTGATTTACCGTTTATGGCGTACTTAAAAAGTGGGTAAGATTGCACCCTATTTATCTTGTTTCATGGAATAAAGATTCAGAACCATATTTTAACTAAAGTATTAATTGTTCATATAATGGCCGGAGTTAACAAGTAAGGGGGAGAGAGTTATAATTCTATTTTACTATTTTGCAAATAAGATATGTTTTTTAGAGAAAGGATTTTATTCGGAGAATACAGGTTTGTTTTATTTCCTGGCTTATAATAACGGTCTTTATTTAGTAAATTTTTAGCAGTAAGTGAAAGCGCCGCTTTATTGAAAATCACATAATTCAAATTTGTTATATTAATGAATTTAATATTCGTTATCAGAAGGGCTAACTGTCTGATTTATCCTGTTTTCAGCATTGGAGAGAGCTTTCGCTGCTAACGGAATTGAACACATATAACTACACAAATAATCAGGGCTTTAATTATTATTAATGCTCCGTATAATCCTACTTTTTATCATGTCTTTTGGGGCAAAGACTGGAGACGGTAGTGATTTAACACTGGGTGAATCATTATCTGCTGTACAGCTTATGGCCGCAAGTGGTCAGATAAAGCACAGTAGTCGGTGAAAACAAGTTTTCGATTAAATGGCAATTCATTGAACTAGGATAAAGAAAAGATTATCCGTATCGTTAGGCTGACAGCGAGCTTTTATCAATGTTTTTTTGAGTAAAATATGTCAAACAGCGCATTTAACCGCCGCTGGGCGGAACTTTTATTGGAAGCACTTACCCGCCACGGATTACGTCATGTTTGCATTGCGCCAGGTTCACGTTCCACGCCTTTAACAATGGCCGCGGCGGAGAATAACAAACTGATTTGTCATACCCATTTTGATGAACGCGGGTTAGGTCATCTGGCACTGGGATTATCTAAAGCAAGTAAAGAGCCGGTCGGGGTTATCGTCACTTCCGGGACTGCGGTGGTAAATCTCTATCCTTCATTAATCGAAGCCGGCTTAACGGGTGAACGTGTGGTTTTCCTGACTGCCGATCGGCCACCAGAATTGATAGATTGTGGTGCGAATCAAGCTATTCATCAGCAGGGTATTTTTGCTTCTCATCCATCTCAGACAATTTGTTTGCCAAGACCAACAGACGATATTGCTGCAAGCTGGCTGGTTTCTGTCATAGATAATGGTATGGCGAACTTGCAGCATGGGGCCTTGCATATTAATTGCCCATTTGCTGAACCGTTATATGGTAATGAACAGCCTTCTTATTATGAGTGGCAGCAACAGTTAGGCAACTGGTGGAAAAGTAATAAGCCCTGGTTAAGTCAGCCGGCAATTTGTGCGGTAGCAGAAGTGACGGATTGGCGCTATTGGCAACAAAAACAAGGGGTTGTACTGGCTGGACGAATAAGTGCTGAAGAGGGGATTTATGTTGCTGAATGGGCAAAAACATTAGGCTGGCCGCTGATTGGCAATGCGCTTTCACAAACCGGGCAACCATTGCCTTGTGCCGATTTATGGTTGGATAATCCTCACGCACAGACAATTTTGGCGCAAGCGCAACTGGTGGTTCAGTTTGGTTCCAGTCTGATGGGAAAACGTCTGTTACAGTGGCAGGCTAAATGCCAGCCGGAGGAGTTTTGGATTATTGATCCCATTCCAGGTCGGCTTGATCCCACCAATCATCGAGGCAGAAAATTAACCTGTAATATTGCTGACTGGTTGCTGGCTCATCCGGCACAATTGCGTACATCGTGGGCAGAAGAGCTCATAATCTGGTCAGAGAAAGCAGTTAACTGTGTCAGAACAGAATTAGCAGGGAAGTTCAGTGAAGCTGCCGTAGCTTATCAATTACATGAATTACTGCCTGAATATGGACAGTTATTTGTGGGTAACAGCCTGATTGTTCGTTTGATCGATGCGCTTGGGCAATTACCGGCAGGGTATCCGGTCTACAGTAACCGGGGTGCAAGCGGTATTGATGGATTGATTTCCACTGCGGCTGGTGTGCAACGGGCAACAGCAAAACCAACTTTGGCGATTATCGGTGATTTATCTACACTTTATGATCTGAATGGCCTGGCATTGTTGCGTCATCCTTCCGCGCCAACCGTATTAATTGTGGTAAATAATAATGGCGGACAAATTTTCTCTTTACTGCCTACGCCGGAAGAGGAAAGGCAACGTTTTTACTGTATGCCTCAGTACGTTAATTTTGATCATGCGGCGGCGATGTTTGGTTTGAATTACGCCAGTCCACAAAGTTGGGCTGAATTGCGGCAATGTACTGAACAGGCATGGCAACAAAATGAAACCACGCTGATTGAACTGAAAGTGCCAGGTAGAGAAGGGGCTGAGTGTTTGCAACAGCTTTTAAAACAGGTGGTTATGTTGTGAGTCTGGCTGGTCGCAAGTTCAACCGTCACAATGACTGCCCCTGGCTGGTTTGGTTGCATGGATTATTGGGCAGTGGCGATGAATGGTTACCATTAGTGAATCTGTGCGCTCATTATCCCTCATTGGTAATCGATCTGCCTGGTCATGGTGATTCCAGGGATGTTCGGGTAAAAGATTTCACCGATATGAGTCGTCTGCTGTCTGAAACGTTAACAGAACAGCAAATTGATAAATACTGGCTGATTGGCTACTCGTTAGGAGGCCGTATTGCCATGAATCATGTCTGTTATGGTGATATTCAGGGATTGTGTGGGTTGCTGGTTGAAGGAGGAAACCCTGGTTTGTTTTCCCAACAGGAAAGGGATGCCCGTCTTGAACATGATAGGCGCTGGGCCAGACGTTTTCGTTCTCAGCCGATTGAACAGGTTTTGTCCGATTGGTATCAGCAGGCGGTTTTTTCTGATCTATTACCTGAACAGCGCCGGCAACTGATCAACGTGCGCAGTCATAATCATGGCGGTGGTGTGGCTGATATGCTGGAAAATACCTCGCTTGGATACCAACCCTGGCTGGTGCCTGAATTGCAACAATTGACGTTGCCTTTTACTTATCTGTGTGGCGAAAAAGACGAAAAATTTCGGCAAATAGCAAAGTACTGCGCTTTACCGCTGCAAACCATTGCACATGTTGGGCATAATGCTCACCGATCGAACGCGGCGGCGTTTGCTGCGGCAGTAAACCATTTTTTATCACTCTTTGATTGAAGGAATACGAATATGATTTACCCGAGCGAAGAAGAGCTATATGCCCCGATTGAATGGCAGGACTGCTCTGGAGAATTTGAAGATATTCTTTATCACAAATCCATCGATGGTATTGCTAAAATCACCATCAATCGCCCGCAAGTACGTAATGCGTTCCGTCCATTGACTGTTCAAGAGATGATGCAAGCGCTGGATGATGCTCGTTATGATGACACCATCGGTGTGATTATCCTGACCGGTATGGGTGAAAAAGCCTTTTGTGCTGGTGGTGATCAAAAAGTCCGGGGTGACTACGGTGGTTATCAAGATGCCAGAGGCACCCATCATCTGAATGTGTTGGATTTCCAGCGCCAGATCCGTACTTGTCCAAAACCCGTCGTTGCTATGGTGTCCGGATATGCGATTGGAGGCGGTCATGTATTGCATTTGGTGTGTGACCTGACTATCGCCGCTGATAATGCTGTTTTTGGTCAGACTGGGCCTAAAGTCGGTTCTTTTGACGGCGGTTGGGGGGCATCTTATATGGCACGGGTTGTCGGTCAGAAAAAAGCCCGTGAAATCTGGTTCCTGTGTCGTCAATATGATGCGAAACAAGCATTGGATATGGGGCTGGTTAACACCGTTGTACCTTATGCAGATCTGGAAAAAGAGACGGTCCGCTGGTGCCGTGAAATGCTGGAAAATAGTCCAATAGCCTTGCGTTGTTTGAAAGCTGCTCTGAATGCTGACTGTGACGGCCAGGCTGGATTGCAGGAGCTGGCCGGTAACGCCACTATGCTTTTCTACATGACAGAAGAAGGTCAGGAAGGGCGTAACGCCTTTAATGAGAAACGCCAACCTGATTTCAGCCAATTTAAACGTAACCCATAATGCGTACTGCAATTTTATACCGGTTCAGACTGCCGCTGGAGGCAGGTGTTATCCTGCGCTATCAGCGGCTTAAAACCCGTGATGGCTTTCTGGTTCACTTGCAGGAAAATGGTCAACAGGGATGGGGAGAGATTTCGCCCCTGCCAGAATTTAGCAAAGAAACTGTTGAGCAGGCGGGGGAAGCTGCGGTGGAATGGCTTAAACCGTGGTGCCTTGGTGCTGAACCGGGCGAAAGTAAATTGCCTTCTGTTGCATTTGGGATTAGCTGCGCATTAGCTGAATTACAGGGTGAATTGCCGGAAGAAGCTGATTACCGGAAAGCGCCATTGTGTAATGGTGATCCTGATGAACTGATTGTTCGTCTCAGTAAAATGAGTGGACAAAAAATTGCTAAGGTAAAAATTGGGCTGTATGAAGCGGTGCGTGACGGTATGGTGGTGAATGTTCTGCTGGAAGCGGTACCGGATTTATCTTTGCGACTGGATGCTAACCGTAGCTGGAGCCGTGCTAAAGCGGACGGTTTCGCTAAATATGTGAATCCTGATTACCGCAACCGAATTGCCTTTTTGGAAGAGCCTTGCCAAACCTCGGCAGAATCGCTCGCTTTTGCCCGTGATACTGGGATCGCCATTGCCTGGGATGAACGTCTCCGTGATGAAGGTTTCAGTGTGGAGGCCCAAGAAGGTGTGGCTGCTGTCGTAATCAAACCCACCTTGACAGGAAGTCTTGCCCGTTGTCGTCAGTTGATTTCAGCAGCGCACAATGCCGGGTTGGAAACGGTGATCAGCTCCAGTATTGAAACCAGTTTTGGTCTGACTCAACTTGCCCGCATTGCTCATTGGCTAACGCCAGCGACCATTCCAGGGTTGGATACGCTGGAACTTATTCAGTCTCAGTTAGTGCGCCGCTGGCCGGATAGTACGATTCCAGTGACAGGATTGGATGAATTGGAAATCGCATGGCGCAGTTAAATCCATTTACCCAGTGGCCGTGGCGCTACTGGGCATCTTTTAGCCCCGAGAATATTGCCATTCGGTTGTGTGATCGTGTTTTAAACTGGCATCAGTTGGTTGCTGCTTTGGATGCAATCGCGGCAAATTTCCGCCAACAGGGGGTAATTGAAGGAAGTGGCGTCATGCTGCGGGGGAAAAATAGCGAACAGATGTTGCTGAGTTATCTTGCTGCACTACAGTGTGGTGCGCGGGTGTTGCCACTGAATCCCCAATTGCCAGAAGTGCTTTTGTCTGAATTACTGCCACATCTGAATATTGATTTTGTTGCTGATTTTTATGGGGGCGATTTGCCCGCTATAGATGCCAGATCCCTTGATTGGCAAAGTGAGCCACTGAATTCTGATGATAACTCAGCAGCGTGGGACGCAATGCGTCCAGCCAGTATGATTTTGACTTCCGGCTCTTCCGGTTTACCTAAAGCTGCTGTTCACTCAATTCATGCGCATCTTTCCAGTGCACGGGATGTCCTTTCTGTGATGAATTTTCAGCAGCAAGATAGCTGGTTGCTCTCATTGCCGTTGTTTCATGTCTCTGGTCAGGGGATTATCTGGCGTTGGTTAATGAAAGGGGCTTCTCTGGTCCTGAGAAATATCAATCCACTGGAGCATGCTTTAACTGATTGTACTCATGCTTCATTGGTGCCGACTCAGCTCTGGCGGTTACTGGAGCAGCCCCAAAATCAGCTGCCGAATTTGAAAGAAGTGCTGCTGGGTGGGGCGATGATCCCCGTTGAATTGACGCAAAGGGCCGAGCAGCAAGGTATTCGTTGTTGGTGTAGTTATGGTTTAACCGAACTGGCTTCAACGGTATGCGTTAAACGGGCAGATGAGTTGCCTGGCGTGGGAAATCCATTACCGGGCAAAGAAATTCGGTTGATCAAGGAGGAGATTCAAATTCGTTCTGACAGCCTTGCTTGTGGATACTGGTTGGATGGAAAATTACAACCATTGGTTGATCATAATGGCTGGTTTCATACCCGTGATCGGGGAGTGATACAACAGGGTGAATTACGCATACTTGGCCGGATGGATAATCAGTTTTTCAGCGGTGGAGAGGGCATTCAACCGGAAGAGATTGAACGCATGATTAACACCTACCCACAGGTAGAACAAAGTTTTGCTGTTCCTGTGCCCGATCCTGAATTTGGTTATCGCCCTGTTGTTGTCATTGATAGTAACTCGCCTGAAATTATTGATTTATTACCTGAATGGTTGGTTGATAAACTGGCGGTTTTTCAGCGTCCGGCAGCTTATTATCTCTTACCTCAACAGTTTAAAAACGACGGTATTAAAATTTCCCGTCAGCAGATCAAAAAATGGGTATTGGATTTACCCGGTTTCTCTTGAGCTATGTTGATTTGCTATCAATATGTTGAATTTTGTACTGCCCATTATCACTAATGGAGTCATGGGCAGAGATAATTAATGATACGGTGTTGTTAGCAATCAGTCTTTAATTTTTGCAGCGCTTTTTCGACACCAGCACCATATTCTGGGTGAACTTTTCTAAATAGCTCAACCTGACGGCGTTGAGTCTCTTCATGTGCTTGTGACAGTTCACTGGCGATACGGTCGAACATACGCTGATGCTCTTTACTGTTGATTAAGTTAAACAGTGCGCGGGGCTGACTGAAATAGTCTTCATCTTTACGGTGGTTCCAGTGGTCAGCGTCTCCTTCTAAAGACAATGATGGGTGTTTGAATTCAGGTTGTTCCTGGAATAACCCGGCGTTGTTTGGTTCATAAGTCACCGTGTTGCCGCTGTTGCCATCCACGCGCATTGCACCATCACGGTGGAAATTGTGGAACGGACAGCGAGGTGTATTAACCGGAATTTGATGGTGGTTAACGCCAAGGCGATAACGTTGGGCATCACCATAGGAGAACAGGCGGCCCTGTAACATCTTATCAGGGGAGAAACTGATACCTGGCACGACATTAGCCGGGTTGAAAGCGGCCTGTTCCACTTCTGAGAAGTAGTTCTCAGGGTTACGGGTCAGCTCGAAATAACCGACATCAATCATTGGGTAATCGCCATGAGGCCATACTTTTGTCAAATCAAATGGATTGTATGGCACCTGAGAAGCTTCCTCCTCTGGCATAATCTGAACCTTTAATTTCCAGCGTGGATAATCTCCTTGTTCAATGGCTGTAAAAAAGTCACGCTGAGAACTTTCGCGATCTTTACCGACCAGCGCTTCCACTTCATCATCCAACAGATTTTTAATGCCCTGCTGACAACGGAAGTGAAATTTCACCCAGAAACGTTCATTATCTGAGTTGATAAAGCTGAATGCATGGCTACCAAAACCGTGCATATGACGGAAAGATCTGGGTATACCACGGTCACTGAAATCAATGGTTAATTGGTGCAGTGATTCAGGTTGATGAGAGAAAAAATCCCATTTGTAGGCAGGATTACGCAAGTTGGTATGCGGATCACGTTTAACAACATGGTTAAGATCTGGGAATTTCAGGGGGTCACGAAGATAGAATACCGGAGTATTGTTACCGACTAAATCCCAGTTACCTTCTTCAGTATAGAACTTAAGTGCAAAACCACGAATATCACGTTCCGCATCTGCTGCCCCGCGCTCACCGGCGACAGTTGAGAAACGGGCAAACATTTCTGTTTTTTTGCCTATTTCAGAGAAAATCTTAGCGCTGGTGTACTGAGTGATATCGTGAGTAACAACAAAGGTTCCATAAGCTCCAGAGCCTTTGGCGTGCATACGGCGCTCTGGAATAACTTCACGGTCAAAATGGGCAAGTTTTTCTAAGAACCAAACATCTTGTAACAACATAGGACCACGTTGGCCTGCGGTTATGACATTATTATTGTCAACGACAGGGGCTCCGGCAGTCGTTGTCAGTCCTCTCTTTTTCATCACACTTCTCCTGTTTTACATGAAAAAAAACAGCGTAATCGCTGATTAAAAAAAACAGTTCTGGTCAAATGTTAAAATTCAAATGTTGTATTTTTTCTATAAGTTATTTATTGTTTTTTACTTTATTGTTTAATATAAAATTATTTACATAGTTAATTATTAAGTAAATGAAATGAAAAATTCACACATATTTAGTAAGTATAGATGATTCATTTCCTTTTGTTGTCTACAGGTTTAGTTCTATTTAAGTAAGATGCTTAACATTAAGTAAATAAAGGGGAAATATATGAAGGCTTATCTTGCCGCAGTAGCAACCGGTTTATTGTTCATTGCTGGGACAGCGAATGCGATTTCGGTGAATGTTCAAGCTGGTCGCCATTTCACCAATACTTCAGCTGCAATTGGTGATAACGGTGCTGGATTATCTTTTAACGGTAACTGGGCTCGCAGTGATCATAGCGGGCAACTGGGAAGTTTGGGAACGGCCTTTAGTCTGCCCGTCGGCCCATTGACCGCTAGCATTGGCGGTAAGGTTCTTTATTTGTCACCTGAAGATGGGAAAAATGGTGAGGCATTGGCAGGCGGTGTGTCCGCATCATTTCTGATGCGGACAATTTCAACTTAGGATTAACCCACTTCTGGCAGCAATCCGCTGACAATACCAATCTGGATAGCAATAACTGCGATTCCACAAAGAAATACCAGTACCAAAGCAGGCTTTCCGCCTATGACCCGATAAGCTGCTTGTTCAATTTGGCGGCTGCGCCATGCCAGCATTGAAGGCAGTAGCAGAGCAAGAATAGACAGTGCTACAGCGGCGAAAGTCAGAGCCATAACAAAGTTTGGATAGTACAACGCACAAAGCAATGGTGGAATAAAAGTAATCACCCCTGTTTGCAGGCGGCCTGTCGCATTGTTACGGCGTTTGAACAGATCCGCCATGTAATCAAATAGACCTAAAGAGACACCAAGAAATGAGGTTGCCAGTGCCAGGTCAGCAAACAGACGGACAGCAAGCTCTACACGAGGAGTGGCAACGACGTCTCTCACTGCCTGTAACAGCCCATTCAGTCCTGCCTGTTCTGCCAGGATGCCGACAAAAGTAGGGGAAGAAATTGCTCCTAGTGTTGCTAATTGCCACAGAATATAGGCAGTCAATGGGATAGCACTGCCGATAACAAATATTTTGCGTAACTTGCGGGTATCGCCGCCCATATAACTCACGATGCTTGGCACACTGCCGTGAAAGCCAAAAGAGGTGAATACTACGGGAATTGCTGATAATACCAAACCTTGCTCTAGGGGCATGGAGAGCAGGTTCGTGTTTTTGATATGAGGCATCATGACGGCCAACATAATCACCAGGAAGATGATTTTTGCAGTAAACAGCAAGCGGTTAATCATATCGACAGATTGCGTACCGATAGTGACAACACAACCTGCGACAACGGTGAAAATCAGTATCCCAAATGAGACCGGAACGGGTTTATCCAGCCATGAAGACAGGCTGCCTGCAAGCAATTCACCGGCACCGCTGATATAAGCGGTGGTCAGGGCATACATCAGGAATAACATACTGAAACCGGTAAGCCATTGACCACCACGTCCCAGATAACGTTTTGCCACGGTTCCTAAGCCGGTATCTGCCGGGCTGTACTGATAAACTTCCACCAGCAATAAAGCGGTATAGCTCATCAAAACCCAAAGAGCGACTAACATCACGAAGGTTGTCCCAAAACCAACACCGGCCGCAGCCAGTGGCATAGCCAGCATCCCTGCACCAATTGTCGTCCCGGCGACGATAAAAATACTGCCAATAGTGCGATTCTTCACGCTTTCCTCTGCTTTTGAACTGATTGAAATAGTTATAGAAAGGCAGGCTAAAGGATCAATTTGCTTCTGTCAAATAATGGTTACACTAAGTGTAAATATATAATTACAATTTGTATCTTAAAGCGAATATCGACTCATTTGCCGGTCAGTGCCAGTTTGGGTACTGATAACAGTGGTCATTATCTGCTAGTCGTAACAGTGATTTTCGTAATAACTACCAGAGCCGTAGCCTCTTTTGCCATGTGACAGTTACTTATGGTTACTGGCTGTTTAGTTATCAATATGCGTGGAATGATTCTTTTTATTACCTCTCATCTATTTACGGCCAGACCACATTGGACAACCTTTACGCCAGCGAACGCCTCTCATTGGGTGGGCAATACTCCGTTAGGGGGTTTAAAGAGCAATACCTTACCGGCAATCGCGGTGGATATTTGCGCAACGAATTGAACTGGCAGGTGTCAAAGCTTCCTGCGCTGGGTGAACTGGCCTTAACCGGTGCGTTGGATGCCGGTTGCCTAATAGTGCCGGAATATCCCACAACAGCTATAAAGAGTTTAATGTTGCTACTCAGGGAGCTGTATTAAATAACGCGACACAGGCGGCTCAATCACAACTGGCAGGACAACTTAACGCGAACCCTAACCTGAAAGACTACTGGGAAACCTCAGTTTGACAAACAGGGTGCATTGGAAGCATTGGAAGTCAAAAAAGGCCAGATTACGATTGGTGGCAAAGGGCTGGATGGCAAGGCTACGGATTATATTGACATTATCAGCCGGGCGACTGAGTTAAATGGAAAAATTCAGGCTAATCATTTATCCCTTACACAAGGCGCTAACCGGATTGATTTTAATGATGGCACAGTGAAGAAAATCACCGGAGAAGGCGCGAAGCCTCAATAAAAACCGTAAAGGGGGATTTGGTTGTTAGGACTAATGAGCTGAGTAATGTTCGTAGTGAATTTTCTACTGATTGGAAAATAACAACTCCAGATTCGGATAAGATTGAATATTTGGGATTTGAATTGTTATTTCGTGACCATTTAAATGGATTTAAACCAGTATTAGAGAATGCTGAAATTAAGAAATAGTTTGGTACTGTCGATTTTAATAAAAATAATTGGATAAATACAGGTAGGAAAGAGCTGATTTTAAGTAAATCGACATCAGAAGCTGTCATTTCCTCCGGTAATAATATGTATGTCAATTCAAATAAAATATTAAATGAAGCAAGTTCAATACAAGCGCTAAAAAATGTTTTCCTTACGGGTTTTTTACTTCAAAATTTTACAAAAAATCTAGGAATAATAAATTATTTTACTAAATACTCAACTGATTTTAATCCACTGAGTGATACCGAGAGTAGTAGAGATATAATTATCGGATTGGAACATTTGATAGGTGAATTTCCTATGTATATGGAGAATGATATTGAATTTAAAAAGACAGGAATGTCCAATGAATGGGAAAATAAAAAATACTATTTGGCTACTATTTCAGCTGGTGGGGATTTAGTTGCTGACTTTAGAGATAATATTGATATTAATGCTCCATATGTCTATGATACAAAAGAAGTCTCAGAAATATCTGGGATTCAACGATCTGATTCATTGGTAGCAAAAAATATATTATTGAACTCAAAAAAGATAAATGTCACAGACAACAATATTAAAGCTGTTGATAGGATAAATATTCTGGCGGATGATAGCATTGTCATTAATGATGGCTCGCTTTGGGCTGGTGGTGATTTATCTATGACAGCTACAAATGATATTAATTCTATACAAGGAGAACTAAAGGGTGAAAATATTACTGCTATAAGTCGAAATTCTGACTTAAGTTTTAAAAGCAGTGAGAGTGTTGGGTATTTTAATCTTGATGGTACGCGTAAAGTAGGTAGTTTGGAAGCTACTGGTGATTTATTTTTACATGCTGGTAAAAATATTATTCTGAGCAATTTATTTCTAACTAAAAATAATAATATCTCTTTAGCAGCAAATAATGACATTACTATTGATAACAATAACGTATTATTAACACATAAACCTTAAAAAAGCGCAGATTTTTGCTAAGTGGGGCTTGATTAGTAACACGCAAGACGGTTCTTTAGCGGCGGGTTTTATATCCGGTATTCCATCAGAACTTTATGATAGTGTGATGGCAATTGTCGGAGCGGTATCTAATCCTTCGGAAGTCATTGAGTCGCTTAGAACACTGTTGATTCAGGAGGATATGCCCGGCTTTATCTGGCAAGCGACAAAGGATGGTTATCTCAAACAGCTTGATATTGTCAAAGCCGAATATGAAAAAGCCGGTTCTGAGGGTGCCTATAACGCTGGCTTGGAAGCAGGAAAAATTGTCACTGAGATGGCCAGCATGGTGGTTGGTGGCTTTGGCGCGGTCAAGGGATCGACATCTGGTGCAGCTAAATTATCGAAAGTGATATCAAAAGATCCGCATCCAACAGTAGACATTCGTCATGTGTATCGGGTAGAAAAAGATGGCAGTAAAACCCAAATGGCGTGGGGAGAAGGTAACTATAAACAGGGGTATCCTTTTGAGGACTTTGTTGCTACGCAGATGCCTAAAGGTACTCGGTTACCCGCAGGGTTTAAGACTTTTGATTTTTATGATAAGAAAACAGGGATAGCTACCAGTGTTAAGACATTGGATACTCGTACAGCCGCTAGGGTAAAAGATCCCAAGCAGATATACACCTCAATGAAAGGGAATATTGATGTTATAGTTAATTTTAAAGAAGCGAGGAAAGGTGAAGATATAATTAAGTTGAATATGATATCACAACGTGAAGTACGTATCGCCGTTCCAAAGACTACAACCCTTGATCAGTGGGAGCAAATTAATCGTGCAATTGTTTATGGTGCGGACAAGAATGTAAACGTTAAAATTACGGTGGTGAAGTAATGAACACAGATTTTGATCAAGGATTGAATGCGGGGGTTAAGTTTAATGGTGATTTTTACTCTGTTAAAACTTATTCTGGGTATCGCCTACTTAGAGCTGATCCTCAAGGTCACGAGCATATTCTATTTCCTGATGTAAATGATAGCCAATTAGGAAATGCTGTTTTGGATTCACTTTATAAAAGTCGCTTGATTGATCCTGATGATGATTTTTTTGACAATGAAAGAGCAGGTGAGCGATATAAAGGGTGGATTAAGCAAGTAATGGAAATTTACAATTACCGCTCAAAACGTCAACTATTTAAGAAGATGAACAGTTGTAATATCTGTTTGTTAGATAGTGTTATAACTATCACTCCTTCTGGTCATGAGAAACTTGAGCTTTGGACAGGGAAGGGTATTGTAGAGTCAGATTATGTCATTATTCCGGCAGACAGTTCCCCTGAGGAAGTGGGTGCAGCATTACGACTGGCTTTTTCACGTTGCAGAAGTTATGTTTGACGATAAAGTAGCAGTTTATTTTTGCATTGATTATTCATGATCTTTGATTTATAGAGCTAATTAAGGTGGACACGTAGTAGCTATTATGTGTCCGCTAATTATCTTAAAAAGGTTGAAATAGTTATAAATGAGCCTTACCGTTAAAATTACAGAGGTGAAATAATGAGTGCAGATTTCAAACAAGGATTACATGCAAGGACTGAGTTTAATGGTGATTTCTATTCAATACAAACTTATTCAGGTAACGGTTTATTGGGAGTAGATCCTTTAGGAAGCAATCATTTATTACAGCCAATTGTATCTGATCAAGAGTTGGGAAAGGCTGTGCTTGATGCTTTGTCAAAAAGCAGAATCATACCACTTGATGAATGTGGAGATTATTTTGATCATGATGCAAATGCTGAACAGTATAAAAATTGGATCACTGAAATGATGGGATCTTATGGTTACCGCTCAAAACGTCAGTTATTTAAGAAAATGTTAAGCTGTGGTATCTGTCTGCTTGATGGTCAAATAACGATTCGACCATCTTGTCATGAAAAATTGGAAAGTTGGACAGGTAAGGCCATTTCCGAATTTGACTATGTTGTAATCCCAGCAGACAGTTCCCCCGCAGAAGTGGGTGCGGCATTACGGCTGGCTTTTTCACGTTGTCGAAGTTATGTTTGACGATAAAGTAACAGTTTGTTTTTGCATTGATTATTCATGATCGTTGATTTATAGAGTTAAATAAGGTGGACACGTAATCACTAATGAATTGGCGGGATGGTCGGAGACGAAAGAATCTTTTAGCGATGGGTTTTTCAGGCGCTTAAGCGCCGTAAAGCGGGGCCTTTTTTAAGCATCGATCTTACACACGAAGCTAGATAGGTGCAGGGGTTCTGCTTGGCAGAACCCTACTGGCATAGTGGCGACAACGATATTGTGCATTGTTATACTAGAGGTATATAGGGATTAGGGTTAATAAATCGGGTAGGAGCATAGTTATCATATCCTTTACCCCTGCAATATTCTTTTAACTGGCTTAATGAATTTATTCCTATTTTCTGGTAAATTATCTGTAGCCGGGTTTGTACCGTTCTATATGAAATATCTAATTTTCTAGCTATACCTTTAGCACTTAGTGATTGCAACGCAAAAAATACTATATCGAACTCTCTATCAGTAAATAAATCAGTTGGTGTGCCAAAAGTTAGTGAATCAGGATGCCTATTATTTTCAAAATGATACATGGAATAAATTTTAAGTTTTTTACCATGACCAACAACCCCGATGCATTTTCCATCCTTCATTAAAGGTGTAACATCAAGTAAAAATGGTTGGATTATTTTTTCTCTCCCGCCATAAGTGAAGGTGTTTAGTACTGGAATAGTTTGTTGACTCATCATTACGTTTTTATCGTTAGCTTGTATAATATCTTCAAACTCAGACCACGGTGCTGGACATTCACTATCAAGCTTACCTTCTATATTAAAACCTTTAGGAAGGCCACTGTAATAAAGCATAATATCATTTGCATAGACGAATCGAGATTCTTTGTCTTTTATAACCCAAAAATCGTTGCTGTTTTCCATGTACGAAATGAAAGCATCAAAGCTTTTTGAATGAACATCTAGATCTTTGTTTACAGAGAAACTCATACTTTTATCTTTCATAATTTCACCCATCATGATTAAACTGGAATACTTCCATGTAAGGTTATCACTTTTACAACGCAATGAGTAATTATGTTTATGGACGATTTTACCGCTTCTGTAAATATCGCTAACATGCCAATGTTTTATATTGGGTAAAGTTTTTCTTATTGATTATGTTTTTAATGAATAATTACAATCGAGTAGTTATTTTTGCTCTTTCTTTGGGTCTATTAGTTGAATCCGCCACAACAGTTTGACCTTTTCTGACATGGCTGTCTTGGTGTTCTATTTGTTCGGTTAGAAAGAGTTAGTAGGTTGATTAACGGTGGTCAGTTAATCTTTTTAAAAGAGTTGTGTGTCCACCGATTATCTTGAAAAAGCTCAGCTATATACATTAACCTTTGATTCCGAAAGCTGTCTTTAAATCCTTTAATGTGATCATCAACGTCATTGGGTTTAAAGGCGATTCATCAAAACCCACAGATTTATAAAATGCTTTAGCGTCTTCTGAGATAGCATGGACAATTAACCCTCTAATACCAACTAAATCTGCGGCTTGTGTGACACGTATGGCAGCATCTCTAACCAAATAGCGGTCAAACCCTTTTCCTTGATAATTTTTATCAACAGCCAGACGGCCCAAAATGATTACCAGAATGGGGTTTGGTATATTGCGTTTAAATTTGCTTATCGCTTTTTGCGACATAATTGAGCCGGTAGCCAACGAATAATAGGCAATAACATTTTTGTCTTCGCTTACAACGTATGTTCGTGAGGCATTTCCTTTTTGGTTTTTTGATGCTTTGTCTGTTAACCAATTATCAAGGGTGTCAACTCCTGAATTAAAATTATCTAAATTGTGATCGTCTGTTAATGGGGTTGGGCCATTACTTATCATTGTATCACCAAGGTTTTTTCATATTTGCTGTTTTGATAAGACGTTCATTTGGTGCTGCCGGATCATCAAGTTTAGCAACAAAAGCATCAAAAACTTCTGGAGAAACAACCATAAATGAGTGTTCCAATAGGGTGTTTTCAGCATCACGCTTGATCGTATCAAGGACATATTCGGTGACGGTTTTGCCTTTTACTTTTGCTGCCCTATCGATTAAATCTCGATCTTCTTGCCTAATCCTCAAATTGAGCGTCTTATTTTTACGATTCTCAATTGTTACATTCATTTTGAATCTCCTTTGGCTGTAGATGGTATAAATAATATACTAATGTAACGCTATTGGCATTACATTGCAAGTGTGACATTAAACCATGTATAAATGCCATCATTAAGAAAAAGGTAGATAGTAATAGCTTGACCTTCTCTGACCACCGTTTTCGGACTTTCGGGAAGGTCTGTAATACTGATTCTTGTCACTACGCGATTACCTCAAATCAGCAATGGTGATTGGAACAAGGTAGTCCAAAAGGTAGCAGACCAGTTCATTATCAGCTCCAGTCTGAATATCACCTTTTTTTATCTATATATCTTGTTCCATTCGTAACCAATATATTTTTTTTAAATAAATTCCTTACAAATAATTACTCATTCTATAATCTTTTAATACTTGGTCTATTACCCAACTGGTTCGTGAGCCGGATTCCCCCGTTGAAGGGCAAAAATCTTTTCCTTGTAATTCATTAATTATCGTGCTAATCAATGGCATTTCTATATGTTCTGGGTTGTTAATATTAAATTGGTGTAATCTATTATTTCCGTCATAATATGAAATGGCTGAATTTCCAAAGGTAGAAAAAGATATTTTTCCCTTATCGCCAATTATTTCAACATTATCATATCTGGAGTTCGACACAAAATTCCATATTCCAACGCCTTGAATGTTATTTTCAAACATAAATGACATTGATACACAGTCTTCTGCTGGATAAGCATTTCCCTGTGAATTTGCATGTCCTTTGACAGAAATAATTTTCCCCAAAAGAAAATCTAATATATCCAGAGTATGGCATGCTAAATCAACAAATAATCCACCACCGGAAATTTCTGGTTTAACAACCCAAGGTAAATGATGAGGGTCCTGATAGCAGGGTTCTAGCTCTCTGTAAAGTATGCAATTTACTATTCTTGGTGTTCCTATAGCGCCTGATTCAATTAATTCTTTGATTTTTAAAAATCTGGGTAATGCTCTCCTGTAATAAGCCACAAATAATGGAACATTTTGTGATCTACAAGTCGCTATCATTTCATTACATTCTTCAAATGTTAATGCCATAGGTTTTTCTACATATATCGCTTTACCTGCTTTAGCCGCTAAAATGGTATATTCTTTATGTGTAGAAGGTGGCGTTGCAATATATACTGCATCAATGTCTTTGTCATTAATAAGTGAATTAGCATCAGAATACCATTTAGGAACATGATGTCTTTTGGCAAAATCTTCTGCTAAATTAGCATTACGTCTCATTACTGCAACTAATTCAGAATTGTCTAATTTATAAAAAGCAGGGCCACTTTTTATTTCAGTAACATCACCACAACCAATAATTCCCCATTTTATTTTTATTTTCCTAATATATTTGTATTGAATTGTTCATTAATAAAATATTGATGAAGATTATAGTTTAAATCTGGTTTATTACATTTTTTATCTCGAATGTTCATGTATATAACATGTTTTCTATTTTTGAAGCAAGTAAGTTGATGTGATTTTTACCCAATATTAATTCAGGCGATTTCAATGGGGCTATTTTTTACGGTAGTTGTTTTGCACTAATCAGTAATAGTCTTTGATTGATATAGTCAATACCAGCTTAACGAAATGTGATTTCGTGAGCTTTTCGACCAGAGTATTTTTTTGTCACCAGAAATTTGATGAATTGATCGCCAAATTTACAACGTTTATAATTTGGTATATGACAACATTGAAAGAGGTAATGATATGAAGAGACAAGCGAAAACAATGGCTCTCCCGGCGATGACAGCAGCTTTACTGGCATCTCTGGCTCCTGTCCCGGCTAAAAGTACCGTTTTACCGATGACGGTAGTTGAGATACAGAAATCGGCAGGTTTGGTATCTACATTGACCTTTAATCTGAAAGGTGAACGAGTCTTTCTGCCTTTGTCAGAAGCGACTGCTTACTTGCAAAGCCTGAATGAGTATACGCGAAAGTCGTTATCCGAGGCTATCGCTCATCGTGTTGCTAAAGGACAAGGTGAATTATTTTCAAATCTGGTACTGATGAGAAAATTAGCCAATGATAATATTGAACACTGTATGAGGATAAAAGAAGCAATACGCATCGTTTTGTCATCTGATAGTTTAAGTAAGCATTTCCCGGATTTGTCTGAGCGAGAAATATTTCGGGTGAATATCGTAAAGTTCGGTAGAGCAATAGCGAGCTCTGAGTATATTGCGTGCGATATTCTTTCGGCTATTGAACAAAGCCTGCCGCCGACCAAGACATATCAGCCCGATAATTTACCTGCGAATAGTGAAGTTAAATTGATGATATCGGCAGAGCATAGAAACCTAGGTCTGTCAGCGCCGGAATTTTTGTAATGAAGGTCAGTGTTACTGTTCATAAAGATGTTGAGTTTCATGAGGTTGCAATGGTTTATGCAAAGTTGTTAGAGCATTGGAAAAAAACAGCCTCATTACCTTCTGTATTTGGCCGGGATGGTCAATGGGAGCATAACAGCAGGACTCTAGATTCAAACATCTATAAATTGCATATTAGAATGCCAGATGAAATGCCGTGGGAAGAGCATAAACCACAGATTGGCCGAAGCTCGAATAATTATTTAGTGTACGTGCGGCATTGGATGGATAGTGAGCGTTTTCAGGTGATTAGCATTATGAGCCCGAAAGCTCACGAATTAGCAAAGACATCATTTCTTGCAGAGCTTGAGCGTAGGGCTGAGGAATTCCATTCTGCTTGAATACTAAAGCTCAATCTCAATATCACTGAGTGGATGACAGCAGCAGGGCAGAATTTCACCTTCATTGACAAAAGCCAATGGCTTACGCCGATAGCCTACTTTACCTTTTACCAACCTGACACGGCAGGAGCCGCAATAACCTTCACGGCACTGGTATTCAGCCTGTACTTTGCCTTGTTCCAGCGCTTCCAGCAGACTGTTATGCAGCTCAGGAGAGCTATGAATATGATAACCCTGCATACCATGCAGGGTTACTTTATAGCTTGTCATCAGAGTTCAAAATCACTCAGGTCGTCAGGGTTAACTTCAGCATCAATCTGACCAACCAGATAGGAACTGACTTCAACTTCCTGTGGCGCGACTTGAACGTTATCAGACACCAGCCAGGAATTGATCCACGGAATCGGGTTAGAACGTGTTTCAAATGGCAGTTTTAGCCCAACAGCCTGCATACGGATATTGGTGATGTATTCAACATACTGACACAGAATATCTCTGTTCAAACCAATCATAGAGCCTTCGCTGAATAGGTACTCTGCCCACTCTTTTTCTTGCTCCGCCGCCTGAACAAACAGGTCGTAACACTGTTGTTCACACTCTTTGGCGATTTCAGCCATTTCCGGGTCATCCTGACCAGAACGCAACAGATTCAGCATGTGCTGAGTGCCTGTCAGATGCAGTGCTTCGTCACGGGCAATCAGTTTGATGATTTTAGCGTTACCTTCCATCAGTTCGCGTTCGGCAAAAGCAAATGAACAGGCAAAGCTGACGTAGAAGCGGATCGCTTCCAGTGCGTTAACGCTCATCAGGCACAGGTACAGTTGCTTTTTCAGTTCACGCAGACTGACATTAATGGTTTTACCGGCAATCTGATGGGTTCCTTCACCAAATAACTGGTAATGATTGGTCATTTCAATCAGATCATCGTAATAAGCGGAAATGTCTTTCGCTCGTTTTAGAATCTCTTCATTGGTGACAATATCATCAAACACAACCGCCGGATCGTTAACGATATTACGGATGATGTGCGTATAAGAACGTGAATGAATCGTCTCGGAAAAAGACCAGGTTTCAATCCAGGTCTCCAGCTCAGGGATGGAGATCAAGGGCAGAAAAGCCACGTTCGGGCTGCGGCCCTGAATAGAGTCCAGCAGCGTTTGGTATTTCAGATTACTGATGAAAATGTGCTTTTCATGATCCGGCAAGGCATTGTAGTCAATGCGATCGCGGGACACGTCAACTTCTTCAGGGCGCCAGAAGAAGGAGAGCTGTTTTTCGATCAGTTTCT
The DNA here is from genome assembly GCF_042879375.1 of Photorhabdus sp. RM323S. Taxonomy (NCBI): domain Bacteria; kingdom Pseudomonadati; phylum Pseudomonadota; class Gammaproteobacteria; order Enterobacterales; family Morganellaceae; genus Photorhabdus; species Photorhabdus sp. RM323S. Next base: position 32,751 of record NZ_JBHFKZ010000031.1, on the reverse strand, counting down.
CGAAAATTGGGTACTTTTGCTGGTCATAACGAGCTACGTTTACCGGCTGACCAAAGAACATCGGTTCCTGTAACTGGTCGTTTTTTACCTGCGAAAAGGTGGTATAGGCCATAACTTCCTCAAATTAAATCTTACACGCGCCGCCTTCACAATCGGAATCAGCCGATTCCACGACTTCTTCCAGGTCACCCTGAACGTCTTCCGCGCCATCACGCGTATTGTGGTAATACAGGGTCTTCACACCATATTTGTAGGCGAGCAGCAAATCTTTCAGCAGTTGATTCATCGGCACTTTTCCACTAGGGAAACGTGTCGGATCATAGTTGGTATTGGCAGAGATCGATTGATCGATAAATTTCTGCATGATACCAACCAACTGCAAGTAGCCATCATTACTCGGCATTTGCCACAGCAGTTCATAAGCGCCTTTCAGACGTTCATATTCCGGTACAACCTGACGCAAAATGCCATCTTTTGATGCTTTGATGCTGATGTAACCACGAGGCGGTTCAATGCCGTTGGTGGCGTTGGAGATCTGTGAAGATGTCTCTGACGGCATCAAAGAGGATAATGTTGAATTACGCAGACCATATTGTTTGATATCACGGCGCAACGCTTCCCAGTCGTAGTGCAATGGCTCATTGGTCAGTGTATCCAGCGTTTTTTTATAGGTATCGATAGGCAGGATACCTTCAGAATAGGTGGTTTCTTTAAACCATGGGCAAGCGCCTTGTTCTTTCGCCAGCTCATTAGAGGCTTTCAACAGGTAATACTGGATAGCTTCAAATGTTTTGTGCGTCAGGTTGTTAGCGCTGCCATCTGAATAACGCGCGCCATGTTTTGCCAGATAGTAAGCGTAGTTGATGACACCAATACCTAAAGTACGGCGGCCCATTGCTCCTTGTTTTGCGGCAATGAGCGGATAGTCTTGATAATCAAGCAGGGCGTCAAGCGCACGGACAGCCAGAGTTGCCAGTTCTTCCAGCTCATCAAGATTTTCGATTGCGCCCAGGTTGAATGCGGACAGCGTACACAGCGCGATTTCGCCGTTTTTATCATTGATATCATTCAATGGCTTGGTTGGCAGTGCAATTTCCAGACACAAATTTGACTGGCGCACAGGGGCAACGGATGGGTCAAATGGGCTGTGAGTGTTGCAATGATCTACGTTCTGAATGTAGATACGTCCGGTGGAAGCACGTTCCTGCATCATCAGGGAGAAGAGATCAACCGCTTTCAGGCGTTGCTGACGGATATTGCTGTCTTGCTCATATTGAGTATACAGACGTTCAAATTCATCCTGATCCGCAAAGAATGCATCATATAATCCAGGGACGTCAGATGGGCTGAACAGGGTAATATCTTCACCTTTGATCAGGCGCTCATACATTAATTTGTTGAGCTGTACGCCATAGTCCATATGACGGACACGGTTGCCTTCAACGCCACGGTTGTTTTTCAGTACCAGCAGGCTTTCAACTTCCAGATGCCATAATGGATAGAACAATGTCGCGGCACCGCCACGGACACCTCCCTGCGAACAGGATTTTACCGCCGTCTGGAAATGTTTGTAGAACGGAATACAGCCGGTGTGGAAAGCTTCACCGTTACGGATTGGGCTGCCCAACGCACGAATACGGCCCGCGTTGATGCCAATACCGGCGCGTTGGGAAACATATTTCACAATGGCGCTAGAAGTGGCATTAATGGAATCCAGGCTATCGTCACACTCAATCAGCACGCAGGAGCTGAATTGACGGGTAGGAGTGCGCACACCTGCCATGATAGGGGTCGGCAGAGAAATTTTAAATGTGGAAGCCGCGTCGTAAAAACGACGGATGTAGCCCAGGCGGGTCTCTTTCGGATAACCGGAGAACAGGCAGGCGGCTACCAGAATATAAAGAAACTGGGCGCTCTCATAAATTTCACCAGTAACACGATTTTGAACCAGATATTTACCTTCGAGCTGTTTGACCGCTGCGTAAGAGAAATTCATATCACGCCAGTGGTCAATAAACTCGTTCATTTGCTCGAATTCTTCTTTCGAGTAGTCTGCCAGCAAGTGTTTGTCATATTTGCCCATTTCCACCATACGGGATACGTGATCATACAGGGCTGGCGGCTCAAATTGACCGTAGGCTTTTTTACGCAGGTTGAAAATTGCCAGGCGGGCTGCCAGATACTGATAGTCTGGCGCATCACCGGAGATAAGGTCCGCGGCAGCTTTAATCATCGTCTCGTGGATATCTGAGGTTTTGATACTGTCGTAAAATTGGATTTGAGAACGCAGTTCTACTTGTGATACCGAGACATTTTTCAGACCGTCGGCTGCCCAGTTAATAACCCGGTGGATTTTTTCAAGGTCAATTCGTTCTTTGTGGCCATCACGCTTTGTTACTAGCAGACTATGGTTCATGGACAGGCATACCTTACATTTACTTTCAGACTTGCTCCCACCTGCTTTGTGTCTTTACAAGACCAAAACATAACCTTCTCAGTGGTGAAGAAACCAACGAGAGAGTAGTGGTAATGGAATGTTAAGGAACACAATATGTAGGGGGTACACTAAATAATGACAACAAGATAATGTTAAAAACAGCTTTTATCAAGTGTACAAAAACACGGATTTTTGTGGATAACTTGAGGACTAAATTTATTAAAAAGCCGGAAGCCTGCATCATTACTAGCGGTTACCCTGGCAGGAGCACCGGCAAAAATGAGTAAAAAAATTCCTGAAAACAGGATTTATTTGCCGCTTTATTCATCGATCAGATGAATATGTCAGACATACTGGGTGTGTAACATATAATTAACATCAACATTGTGACCGAGGGTAAATTTATCTGTTAGCGGGTTGTAATGCAGGCCGATAATGTGCTGTTCTTGCAGTGGCGTTCTGTCAATCCAGCCTATTAATTCTGATGGGCGGATAAATTTCTTCGCGTCATGGGTCCCCTTCGGCACCATTTTCAGAATATATTCCGCACCGATGACCGCCATAAGCCAGGCTTTCTTGTTGCGGTTAATGGTAGAGAAAAAGACGTGTCCACCGGGTTTGACTAACTGCGCACAGGCACGGACAACCGACTGTGGGTCCGGTACGTGCTCCAGCATTTCCATACAGGTGACGATATCATAAGCCTGTGGATATTTTTCTGCGTGGCTTTCCACGGTCTCCTGTACATAAGTCACAGGGATGCCGGTTTCAAGGGCGTGCAATCTGGCAACTTGAAGCGGTTCAGTACCCATATCAAGCCCGGTCACTTCTGCATTTTCACGGGCCATGCTTTCCGATAAAATGCCGCCGCCACAACCTACATCCAGAATTTTCTTACCGAAAATGCCGCCGGAACGCTGCAAAATATAATTCAGGCGCAGTGGGTTAATCCGGTGCAGTGGCTGAAATTCGCCGTCCAAATCCCACCAGCGGGAAGCAACCGCTTCAAATTTCTCTATTTCCTGTTGATCAACATTGCTTGTTGTGGCGGGGGTTTTAACGTTCATCAGCGGTTGTCGCTCCTTAAACTTGTTTTACAGGTGGATTCACTCCATTTTTGTCATAGTATACATGGCTTAATTTTTAAATACCCGTATCTGATTTTTATAAAACTGTTGATTTGTGGTATAGTTCTAAACCTTTGAATCCGGAATTATGAGGGATAGTGGGCTCCATGAGCGACATTGCCAGAGAAATCACACCGGTTAATATCGAAGAAGAGCTGAAGAGCTCGTATCTGGATTATGCGATGTCTGTTATTGTCGGGCGCGCATTACCAGATGTTCGAGATGGACTGAAGCCGGTACACCGTCGCGTACTTTTCGCAATGAGTGTACTGGGAAATGATTGGAATAAACCCTACAAGAAGTCTGCCCGTGTTGTCGGCGACGTTATCGGTAAATACCACCCACATGGGGATGGCGCGGTCTACGATACGATTGTTCGTATGGCTCAACCGTTTTCCCTGCGCTATATGTTGGTCGATGGTCAGGGTAACTTTGGGTCAGTCGATGGTGACTCAGCTGCGGCGATGCGTTACACCGAAGTGCGTATGTCGAAAATTGCCCATGAGCTGCTGGCGGATCTGGAAAAAGAGACTGTCGATTTTGTGCCGAACTATGATGGTACAGAGCAGATCCCGGAAGTGATGCCGACCAAAGTACCTAATCTGCTGATCAACGGCTCCTCCGGTATCGCAGTGGGTATGGCGACTAACATTCCTCCCCATAACTTATCCGAAGTTATTGATGGTTGTCTGGCTTATATTGAAGATGAAAACATCAGCATTGAAGGGCTGATGCAGTATATTCCTGGCCCGGATTTTCCGACTTCCGCGATCATTAATGGTCGTCGAGGTATTCAGGAGGCTTACCGGACTGGCCGCGGTAAAATTTATATCCGTGCCCGTGCTGAAATCGAAGTTAATGAGAAAAATGGCCGTGAAACTATCCTGGTTCACGAAATTCCTTATCAGGTTAACAAAGCCCGCTTGATTGAAAAAATGGCCGAGCTGGTGAAAGAAAAACGCATCGAAGGGATTAGTGCTCTTCGTGACGAATCTGATAAAGACGGTATGCGGATTGTGATCGAAGTGAAACGTGATGCGGTGGGTGAAGTGGTTCTGAATAACCTCTATTCCCTGACTCAGCTTCAGGTTTCTTTTGGTATTAACATGGTGGCTCTGCATCAGGGGCAACCAAAGCTGCTGAATCTGAAAGATATTCTTTCCGCGTTTGTCAGCCATCGTCGCGAAGTGGTTACCCGTCGCACCGTTTTTGAATTACGTAAGGCCCGTGATCGTGCCCATATTCTTGAAGCATTGGCGGTAGCGCTGGCGAATATCGATCCGATTATCGAACTGATCCGCCGTGCTCCGGCACCGGCCGAAGCAAAAGCGGCGTTAGTTGCGCAGCCGTGGGAATTAGGCAATGTTGCTTCCATGCTTGAACGTGCCGGTGATGATGCTGCCCGTCCTGAATGGCTGGAACCCCAATATGGCGTGCATGAAGGTAAATATTATCTGACCGAGCAACAGGCACAGGCAATTCTGGATCTGCGTTTGCAAAAACTGACTGGCCTTGAGCATGAAAAATTGTTGGATGAGTACCGTGAATTGCTGACATTAATCGGTGAATTAATGTTCATCCTGGAAAACCCGGAGCGCCTGATGGAGGTGATCCGTGAAGAGCTGCTGGCAGTCAAAGCGCAATATAATGACGCCCGCCGTACTGAAATCACGGAGAACACCGCTGATATCAATATCGAAGATCTGATTAATCAGGAAGATGTTGTTGTTACGTTGTCACATCAGGGGTATGTCAAATATCAGCCACTGTCTGACTATGAAGCGCAACGCCGTGGTGGTAAAGGGAAATCCGCAGCACGTATCAAAGAAGAAGATTTCATTGAAAGGCTGCTGGTGGCGAATACTCACGATACGATCCTTTGCTTCTCCAGCCGTGGCCGCCTGTACTGGATGAAAGTTTATCAATTACCTGAGGCCAGCCGTGGTGCCCGTGGCCGTCCGATTGTTAACCTTTTGCCGCTGGAGCAAAATGAGCGAATTACTGCGATTTTGCCAGTGCGTGAATATGAAGCAGGGCTGTATGTCTTTATGGCTACGGCCAGTGGGACAGTGAAGAAAACGGCATTACAAGATTTCAGCCGTCCGCGCAGTGCCGGTATTCTCGCGGTTAACCTCAATGAGGGTGATGAGCTGATCGGCGTTGACCTGACTAACGGCAGTAACGAAGTCATGTTGTTCTCCGCTGATGGTAAAGTTGTCCGCTTTGAAGAGGACGCTGTTCGTTCAATGGGGCGTACAGCCACCGGTGTACGTGGTATCAAATTGAGTGGCGAAGACAAAGTTGTTTCCCTGATTATCCCGCGTGGAGAAGGGGAGATTCTGACAGTCACTGAAAACGGTTACGGCAAACGTACCGCTGAAAACGAGTATCCAATCAAATCCCGTGCAACTCAGGGGGTTATCTCAATTAAAGTCAGCGAGCGTAATGGTAATGTGGTCGGCGCAATTCAGGTTGAGCCCACTGATCAGATTATGATAATTACCGATGCTGGCACATTGGTGCGTACCCGAGTATCTGAAGTCAGCGTTGTTGGCCGGAATACTCAGGGGGTAACACTGATCCGTACCGCTGAGGATGAGAAAGTTGTCGGTTTGCAGCGGGTTGCTGAACCGGAAGATGATGAAGATGGGCTGGCAGAAGAAGGGGAGGCGTTGGAAAACGATAATACCCATTCACCTGATGCTGGCAGCAGCGAGTCAGCTGATCCGGTTTAAGTGAAGACATTTTTTCACTCAATTAAGAAACAGGTACTTCGGTGCCTGTTTTTTTTTAAAGATTTTGATTAATATCGAAATATGCAACAGGTGATTCTTTGTGATCCTTGAACTCTGGTATATCCTGTCATTCATTACGTTGAATGATGTTCGTTGTTATCAGGTAGCCTTTTGAGATATCTTTCTTCTTTTCGTACATCACTGAAAATATCCCGTTATCTTTTCCGGGTGCTTGGCTTTATGCTGTGGGCATTGGGCGCTTTATTAACGGCTTTTTACCTGGTGAATATTTTTAATGAAGTAAAGTCTGATGTCCGGCAAGAATACAATGCTAATTATGATTCCACACTCTCTTATGTGCGTCATACCGCAAGTATTCTGCGGGATATTCAATATATGACAGAAAAGCATTTGCTGAATTCTAATGAAAAAATTGCTATCCTCGATTTTCCACATAATAACCCGGCGTTTTCTTACCATCCTTTGAATCAAAGTGCTGATTGCCATACCTTTCGCAAAAATACTCATAGTTATTTAAATTCGTTGAATAACCTGATCTTTTACTGGAAAGATAATCTTGCCGCTCCTCAGGGTTTGAATCAGGTTTTTCTGGTGGGAACGAAAAGTATGTGTATGGTGAATTTTTCTATTCGTAATACTTCAACTGAACTTGATACGCTGAAAAAAATAGTCTATGAAAACTCACGCAGACTGATTAGCCTGAAAGATCAGGGTAAAGAACGAAATGTTTATTGGGTTACGTCTGGGGCAAGATCTGATAGTGGCCATCTCTATGTATTGGCACCGGTATATGTCAATGGTCAGATGGTTGCAATGATAGGTATTGAACAGTTCATCAGATTAGATACTTTTATTCAAAGACAAGACCGTCCGATTTCAATAACCTTATTAAATCGCAGTAATCAACCTGTTTTGCACTACCCGGCAAATGATGAGTACCAACTTCATTATGCCGATTATCAGCTGGAAGCACCTTATTTTGGCTATGATGATAATTTTACTGATTTATTGTTAAAACGCCGGCTAATGCCATCTTCATTCAGTATCATTTATGCGCTTCCACTGAAAAACATTTTCGAGGGTTTTAAGCTACAGATTATCAGCAGTATTGTGCTTAATGTACTGTCTGCTTTTGTCATTATTATTTTGGTGTATCTGTTTGAGCGCAAGATGTTTGTTCCGGCTGAGGAAAATGCCATTCGTCTGGAGGAGCATGAACAGTTTAATCATAAAATTGTCGCTTCAGCCCCGGTTGGCATCAGTATATTGCGGGTAAGTGATGGCAGTAATATTCTGAGTAATGAGTTGGCACATAATTATTTGAGAATGCTGACTCATGAAGACCGGGAACGTATTATTCATATTATTTGTGACAGAACCAGCAGTTATGTTGATGTGGTAACCAGTAATCATCATCATTTGCAAATCAGTTTTGTCCATTCCCGCTACAGAAATGAAGAGGTGGCAATTTGTGTATTGGTTGATATCAGTGTTCGTGTACGGATGGAAAAATCATTACAGGAAATGGCATTAGCATCGGAACAGGCTAACTATTCTAAATCGATGTTTTTAGCCACGGTCAGCCACGAATTGAGAACACCTCTTTACGGTATTATTGGCAATTTGGAGTTGTTACAGGCTCATTCATTGCCGGCTGAGTCTGTCCGTTTGTTATCAACAATGAGTAACTCTTCAGCTCTGTTGCTGAAAATTATCAGTGATATTCTCGATTTCTCAAAGATTGAATCTAAACAGCTCAAAATTGAATCCAGAGAATTTTCCTGTCAGGAAGTTATCTCTCATGTTATTTCTAACTATCTGCCGTTAGTAGTGAAAAAGCCGTTGACCTTATATTGTTATATCGAACCGGATGTACCGGATTATATCCGCAATGATCCCGTTAGATTGCAGCAGGTCATATCTAACTTGTTAAATAATGCGATTAAATTCACTGATACCGGGTGTGTGATTATTCATGTGACAGTTGATAGCGATTACTTGTACGTCAGAATAAAGGACACGGGAGTCGGTATTTCTGATAAGGCGCTGGTTCAGTTATTTGATCCGTTTTTTCAAATAATGCCCAATACGGAAAGCTCATCTCAGGGAACCGGTCTTGGCCTGGCGATTTGTGAAAAATTGATCAACCTGATGGATGGTGATATTGAGGTGATTTCACAGCCCCAGATAGGCAGTATGTTCTCTATCCGTTTACCTTTATACAACGCGCAATACAGGCCGAAAATTCAGTTAATGAATCAGTGTCAGCAAAAGCAAAAAGTTATCCTGGCTATACGTAATCTTTATCTTGAGGATTTTTTACAGCGTTTTCTGATTCATTATGATTTACAGATTGTTTTATATAATGGGCAGAATACAGATGGCTGTGAAATTATTATCAGCGATTTCCCTGATGCCGTGACTTCCCCAACATATGCTTGTGTTGAGTTATCGACGGACTATATTGGCTCGCCGGAACAAATCAGAAAAAGCTATTGGCTGCATAATACTTACCATTTGCATGATTTACCTATTCTGATTGAAAGGCTGATTTCACCCGGTAACAACGAGGTGTTGAATACGGCATCGCTTGTTTCACCGGCAAACACCCCATTTGATGCGATTACCCAGTTTAATACTATTATGGTTTTGGTAGTGGATGATCATCCTATTAACCGCCATTTATTGACTGACCAGTTGAAATCTATTGGTTTTCAGACAGCAATGGCGAATGATGGATTAGATGCGCTGGAGTATTTGCAGAAAGGGCATGTTGATATCATTCTGACGGATGTCAATATGCCTAATATGGATGGTTACGCGTTGACAACGCATTTACGGAATGCAGAGTGTAAGCTGCCGATTATTGGTATTACGGCAAATGCACTTGCAGAAGAAAAGCAACGCTGTATTGATGCAGGAATGAATGACTGTTTGTCTAAGCCTGTTTCCCTGATTACGCTTAGACAAATACTGAGCGGAGTCAGGAATATTGGTGCCTGAAATAATGCCCGGTACAAGTAGCCGCCGGGCATCAGAATGGCTTTCATTTTAAAATAACGGACCGTATTTACTGAATATGATCATCCGTATTGATAGCGACAGAAGCAAGATAATTGAGTAGCGCAATATCGTTATTGACCCCCAGCTTTACCATTGCTGATTTTTTCTGGCTGCTGATTGTTTTGACACTGCGATTGAGTTTTTTGGCAATGTCTGTTACCAGGAGGCCTTGGGCAAACAGGCGTATGACCTCGCTCTCTTTTTGTGATAATGGTTTGTCGCCGTAGGGGGTTTTCGTCACTTTCTTCAATAGTTCGGAAACGCTCTCCGGTATAAATTTTTCCCCTTGTTTCAGGGCGGTCAGTACATCAGGTAAATCTGTTGGTGCCCCTTGTTTTAAGACTATTCCTTCAATATCAAGTTCAAGTACCGCACTTAAAATTGCTGGATTATTGTTCATAGTCAGGACAATGATGGATAACTTGGGATAATGGCGTTTGATATATTTAATCAAATTGATGCCATCACCATAGGTGTCGCCAGGCATGGATAAATCAGTGATCAGTACGTTTGCTTTAATACAGGACAGATTGCTGATCAATGTAGTAGAGTCTTCGGACTCGGCTACAACGTTGATCCAGTCAAGCCGTTCAAGTGATTTGCGGATGCCAAACAGAACAATTGGATGGTCATCAGCAATAATGACATTAAGGTTATTCATCTTATTTAGTTACCCTGCTGCAATAGCCTTTTGACGATGGCATCAATGTGACTAATGCTATTTTTAATTTCTATTTTGTTACTGTCTGTTATGCGTTGTTCCAGTGTTTCGCAAGAAAGTTTGAGGAGTTCCAGGTCTAACATAGCAAAGACGCCTTTCAGGCGGTGTGCTGTTTGCGAAAGTGATACCAAATCATATTGCTCTATATCAGTATACAGTTTATTAATATCTATCGGTACTGTCTCGATAAATAATTGTCGGTAATCGCTATTAGCCAACTGTTTTTGATAACTATTTATCACATTGTCAAAATCGTAATCAGGGTTTTTATCGTTAAACACTGACATTTCTGAATCGACATCCAATTCGTTAAAACTGAAGCTTCTCTCAATTAATAGCGAAATGGCATGGATAACAGCTTCGCTTAGATTGTAATTACACCGAATATAGTCAGGTTTTATCTGCTCAAAGCCAGCCAGATTATCAACCAATAATATAGTCGATTTTGCCGAGCTATACGGTTTATCGGTCAATATGATATCGTATTCTCTGCTCATATTTTCTTTCTTTTTATCAAAGTAAGCCGCGCCATAATGATTCAGGTGATTCTGTGTAATCTGACAGATTTCAGTATTGCTGATATCCAGCAAAGCGGTAATGTCTTCCAGTAGCTGTGGGCATTGGTCTTGGCCGATGACCAAAGGTAGACTGATAGTGTAATGTGTACCAAGGCTGGGTTTGCTGTTTATAGTAAAATGGCCATTTAATTTTCTACACAATTGATTACATAGATAAAAGGTCATTCCTGAATTAGATTGATATTTATCACCGGTTGTTTTGATTAAAAATGGGTAATTCAAATTGGTCAATTCTTTTGAGTTAAGTCTGGAACCTGTATCTATTACTTCGATCTGGATGTGATCTTTGTATTCCTGAGAATAGTTAACTATGAGTGATATTTTTCCATAAGATGTGGTCGTTATTGAATAATTAACCAACATCAAGATGATTTTACGCATGATTGAGCCATCACCAATGAATATAGATTCAGGGTTAATATTACAATGATAATAATAATTCAACCCTTTATTATTCATCTTTGGAAATACTTCTTTAAGAATATCTTCTAATGTGGATGACAATGAAAATGACTCATTTTTTGCTTGCCAGTCACCTGATTCTAATTTATTGAGTAATGAGATATTCTCGACCCAATCGGATATATATGTGGATTTAGCTAATAAATTGTCAACGATACGATCACTATTTTCTTCTATAAGCATTGGTTTCAACTGGTAAGCGATGTTATTTAATTCTTTTATTGATTGTTTTAACTCAGAACGAATGTTAGTCAGCATAAAACGCCGGGCTTGTACGCTTTTATCGTGTTCCAGATGAGCAAGTTGTAAACGTCTGTTAATTAATGCTTCTTGGTCTTTATCTTGCAGTAAAAACAGATAAGTCTCTGGCAACAGGTGGATGCTGTACACTTTAATTTCATAGACTGCATCGTCAATTGATGTCTGAATGACGCCATGATGCTGTTTTGCCATCATTTTGATTTTGTCTAAATCGATATCAGGCAACAGATGATCGGCAATATTATTACTCATTATTGTCTGATTTATTGAGAAATCATAAATCAGTAAGCCAATTGGGATGTTGGAGATAATTTCGTGACTTAACGCATCCTTGATTTGTAGCTCGTGATTCATCAGTGCATTTGGGGCAATATATTTTCTGCGAATGTAAATAAGTCCACCTAAGGACAGGATAATAAAGATTGAATCAGTCAGTAATAACCAGATGTTTCTGTATAATAAATCGATCAGTAAATCTTTGAGTGATATCCGATACAGTAGTTTGTATTGTGTACCCTTGAGCGGTTGAGAAAATTCGAGCCAGAAGCCATTTTGTGAGATATTCACTTTATTAGTTTCCTGGAGATTTTGTGTGTCGTCAGATAATAAGCTGAAGCTTTTTGCCGCCATATCCATAGGAAGAAGATGACAAATAGGCAGATCAAAAGCGATAACGGTTGCCAGTTGTCCGGGTGAATTGAATGTTGCCCGGTAAGTATAGAAATAGATATTCTCGCCACTGAGCTTGCGGATTGATGAAATATTTTCCCGTTCATCTAACGCTGTGGATTGCATCAGCATTTCTGAACGTTTCGATTCGGCAGTCAATGTTAGATAACTTTCTTTGAATTTTAATTCTGGTTTAAGAATAGAATAAGTTGTTATCAGAAACAGATTGTTATCTTTACCATTCAGATAGTACATCGAGTTGTATTCATTGCGGGCACCCCACAGAATCTCCATATAATTGGAAAGGCGCTGCGTCAACTCAGCACTTGCAGCGCTATGGTGACCAAAGATAATGGTATCGACAGTTTGATAACGACTCTCAAGCCAGTAAACATCAGGCCGTAGCTTCATTGGCGCAACCGGTTCCTGCGGTTTAAAAGATGAGAGATTGGCTTGTTCAAAGATAGCATTAGCGTGGTAACGATAATCTTCTATCTGTAATACTATTTTGGTTGAAACGCTATTCAGCGCATACTTTTTTCCCATCAGCCAGGCGTTGAAGTAGTTATAGCTGTATAAAAACAGCGAAACAAAAAGCAGAACAATGAACAGGCCATAGTAACGGTTTATCGTTGATGAATTAATAGAAGATTGTTTGTTATACATTCGTTGCGTAAAAGCCTTAATAATTGCTTGGCTGTGCTAGCGAGCTTGTTAAGTTGGTGAATCTAATGATCCGATGTATTTATGTTAATTCTAGCAGGATCAGGGCAGGGAATGATATTGTCGATCGTGGATTGAGCAAACAGTAAAAAAATCACAGAATTTTTGCGATAAAGACTAGACATATTATCATGCTATAGAGCATAATTCTGCGCCATGGAAGGATGGCCGAGCGGTCGAAGGCAGCGGTCTTGAAAACCGCCGATGGGAAACCATCCTAGAGTTCGAATCTCTATCCTTCCGCCAAATATTGACCTCATGCATACCAAGTGTGCATGAGGTTTTTTCATTTTGGGGTGCCATTCAGATAATTATTAATCCATTTTCATGACAGTATTGAACAATGAGTAACTGGATATGAAAGTTTGTAACCTGGTTAATCTGCGACCTATCAAGTCTCAAATATTGAGTCTATGTAGCGATTTTTGTGTACTGGTTATATCCACGATTTATTGACAAGAATGGTTTGCCAGGACAGATTCTTATGCAATAAAACCGTGGAAATGGTAAGAAATCAAACTTTTTTAATCAGCCTTAATCAGCATCGTTACGGCAGTTCCGAACATAATGACAGCGGCGCCCCTAAATAAAATCCGTTGTGCCCGTTCGCTTGATAATGAATGTCGAATACTGAGAGCGCCGAGGATAAATACGGCTCCTACGCTGAGTAACACCAGAACAGTCAGTGGCACTAACATGAGTCCCCAGTTTTGCAACGAGATAGATTCCATGTTAATGACTAAAGGTAATAGTGCAAGATAGAAGGCAATGGTTTTAGGGTTGCTTAACGTTAGAGTGAGACCAGATAACCATGCCGCTACCAGTTCCTTTTTCTTAATGGGTTGGTCTTCATCAATGGGTTGATGATTTGCAAACCAGAACTGCCATGCCAAATAGCCCAAATATAATGAGGCACCCCATCTTACAGCAACAAATAAGGTGTCAAAGCTGTTCGCAATAATGGATAAGCCAAAGACGGCAAAAGACAAATAAGTGAGATCGCCAATAATCAAGCCAAGCAACACACTAAATCCTACTAATGCACCATTACTAACGCTTCTGGCAACCAGAGCTGTCATAGCTGGCCCTGGTATGGCAGCTGCAACAGTCAGTGCCGCTGTATAGGTTAATATTTGTGACACTTCTAGCATATATTTCCTCTCAACATAACATCTTGAAATAATAAAACACAAAAATGTCACTTGCGTATGCAAGTGACTGGTAAGGATTTTAGTATAGACGACAATGACGTTTTTCTAACACAGATTGCCTTAAATTTGACACATTTTTATGCAAAATAGTTAAGGCGTTTTTATTAATTGTCGAATGACTTCCCGGGAAAAAACCATATCCTGGACAGCCAAACCGACGGATTGGAATATCGTCACACCCTGATCGGACAAATTGGGATTAGATTGAGAAACCGTACCAATTTCTATCCCAATGGTTGACTCGCTGAGAATGCCTTTTTCTCGTGCCTTAATGACAGATTGCGAGGCAGCCAGTACCGATTCGTTGGAATCGGTAAACAGGGTTGTATTGCTATACACATCTTCGTGCAGTTCCTGGAACCCCAGAGCCGAAGCGCCAATGGCGTTGACATGGCATTTAGCCGGTAGCTCTTTTCTATTGAGTATCGGGTCTCGTGATGCTGTGGTTGTGCAAATAATGTCACTATTGAGCACCGCCTCAGCAGGCGAGGCTTTGATCGAAATAGCAAGGTTGAGAGTTTTATCACACCATGTGGCAAACTCACGGCATTTTTCTTCACTGCGACCCCATAGAGTGATTTCCTTAATCGGGCGTACATATAACATGGCTTGCAAATGGGCTCTTGCCTGTAGGCCAGTGCCAAGTATCGCCAACCGGCTGGCATCTTTTGCAGCGAGAAGATGGGTTGCATAGGCAGAAGCGGCTGCGGTACGAATTTCGGTGATAGCGCCGGCATCTACGACAGCCATACCTGAAACACCTGGCTCGTCGTAAACCAGCACGCTACCAACGTGTGAAGGTTTATCACCATTGCTTTGAAATTTCACCACCACCGACTTTAACCCAAATCCTTTATAGGGCCCTTCCTTTATATAAATTGGCATGGTGCCCATTAAGCTGCCGTCTTCGCCTTTCACGATATTGCGTAAAGGTTGCTCTACTTTCCTTTCCGATTGCAATTTAAAGGCTATTTCACTTAGCTTAAGACTAAGTTCCATCGTCAAATAACGTACAACGGCTTCTTTATCGACATAAAGCATATTGATGCCTTTTAATATCAATGATCAATTAGAGGTCACCCAGCTTGAAATTATCATCAATTTCAGTTCCGGCAATGCTATTGAGAATGGTAGACATATTCTTTTGAGAAACACCTAACACAACATCCAACATATTCTCTTTACTGAAACCACGGCTTAAGAACAAATCAATGGCACTTCTTTTCAATTGTCCCCGGCAATAAATAACCTCTACAGTGAATTCACGCAGTGCTAATAATCGTGGGGAAAGATCATCAGTTTTTTCAATTAATGCTTTAACCGTTTTTTTATCCACGCCATTATGAACTGCAATAAAAGCATGTGCCTGAACGGTATAGTCACAACCATTTTCTATTCCCGTTGTAATCCACACTACCGCTTTTTCTTCTTCATTGAGTGAGCTATCAATAAATAAGTCATGTGCTCGTTGATAAGCTGCTAATAGTGAAGGAGATTCTGACATATAACCACTTTGGTTAGGTACCCAGCCAAAATCATCAATGGAACTCTGAAGTAATCTCTTGCTCTTTTCAGGTGTGGTAGTAATTGAGTGTAAAGTAAGTAAAGACATAATAACCTCCGTATATCGAAATTTTAAATAGATCTATATAGTTGCATATTTCAGAGCGATATTGGCTCTTATGCAGATGTAAATACTGACCAAAGCATTTTAATTGGTCGAATATGAGAAATAAATTTTAGTTTGTGTAATTTTGCTGCCACTTCTGTTGTTAGTGCGGCATCTACCTCTGAATTGGCAACCGCTTTCGCGGCTGAACTTGTTGAGTCTTTAAAAATGATATCGGCTATTTTCAGGTTATCAGGCAACAACTCTGGGATTAACGCCTTTGGGGCCGGATGAGTTGCAATGATTATATTATCTTTAGTTAATTCGTCACGAATAGCGATACCATAATTCGGTGTGTAATTTAAAAATGCAGCCGATAAATTAAATCTATTGTCCATATAAAACTCACTAATATTGTAATAAGCATTGGCTACCACCAATGCCTGGCAGCTCTTTAAAATAATCTGACTGCTGGCTTCTTCGTAAGTATTACATAGAACAACTTGATAACTTTTGGCTATTTTATTCTCAATTGCAAACTCACCAAAACGGATAGCGGATTGCTCACTACTTGTACCTGACGGCCCTAAAGTCGCTATATTTAAAACATCAAATGTATCTTTGTCGAAACTAAAAAAAACACATTCCATGGTATCTCCTGGAATTACACTAATAAATCGGACTTAACCAATGTGAAAACTCACCGATTCTGCCTCTCACTATTTCTTGATAATCTTTAGCGATAATATTGGCTATGGAATCTTCTTTTTGAATATAGGATATATTGTCTATTTGTGAAACAATTGATATTTCAATGCCGGTACCTGTTAAGAAACAGGCATCTGCTTCATAGAGATCCTTTTGTTGAACTGTTGATTCAATACAGGGAATATTGTGGAATTTACAAATATCGAAAACAGATTGTCTGGTTATACCATTAAGAATGCCAGAGTCAAGCGATGGTGTAATAACACAATTATCTTTAACAATAAAAACGTTTGAGGTACTTGCTTCTGCACACACGCCTTGTTCATTCAGCATAATCGCATCATCAAAACCATGTTCTTTGGCATCTTCGTAAGCCAGTGCAGAATTAACATAGGTGCCAGTAATTTTTGCAGAAGAGGGAATTGCTGCATTCGATACACGCCGCCATTTTGAAATAAGACACTTAAATGCTGTTTTTTTAGCATAAGCGCCCATAGGTAACGTATTAATACAGAGGGTTGAGTCTACACCACTTAACTTAACGCCAAATTTTTCACCAGGCATTAATGACTTTTTAAGCGCCAATGGTCTTATATAGATGTCTTGTTTAAATCCGTTTTTAATAATGATATTTTTGGTAATATCGGTCAATTCATGACTGGTATAAGGTAATTCAATTTTCAGTGTTTTTGCCGATTGAATTAACCGCTCATAGTGCTCATGTACTCTAAATAAATTGAGTTGGTTATTATCCTGATCCCAATAAGCCCGTATCCCTTCGAATATACCGGTGCCATAATTTAAAGCTTGGGTACTTGCGAGAAAGGTTGCGCTGCTAAAATTGATATATTCTCCGTCGAGAAATACGATCCAATCTTTATGAACCGGACTGACGATATTGGTTGTCATTTAGCTGCCCTCTTTTTCATGATTTCTAAAGCTGAATTTCGCTCAATATTGTTGCTATCATTTCTCAGGTCATGGATCCGTGCGGCTTTCCAGCTGACCATTGCCGCTGTGCCAATCAGTCCGCCGACATCACCGACATGCACATTGACCTTCATATTGAACTTGGATTCCATTTTTTCCTTTATTTTACTAATGAGTGACGCATTATTTAATTCATCACTTGGCTCTAATGTTATTTTCAGTTCATCTGTACCAGATGTATTGTTGATTTCGATAAAGTATTCAAAACAATATTCAAGCTCCTCAAATACTGCGTTTTCAATATCAAAAGCGTACACATTGGCATTGTTCAACACTAATACATCTTTTACTCTGCCGATAGGCTCGATTTCCCAGCGATCTAAGCCGATTGCTTTGCATCGAACCATATCCCCGGTTCTGTATCGAATCAGTGGCTTATTCCCTTTATATAAGTGTGTAATCACTAATTCGCCGGCAACGTGGTTATCATCAACATTTAATTTTTGATGAGTAAAAGGACAAATCAGCTCATAGTAATTATTGAATGGAATAGTAATAAGCTTATTAGTATCGTTGCAAGCGGCTAAAATGGAGGTTTCTTGCGATGCATACATGCAGTTGTAAATTTTAGCTCCCCAGTTGCGGGATAAGTTTCTTAATCTGTTTGGCGTAATAAGTTCGCCGAGCACTAAAATGATTTCGATACCTAATTCCTGTGGATTACATCCATTGTCCCGGCAATATTTTAGCAACTCAGCCGCGACCGCAGGGGTACAAACTAAAGCCGTTATTTTGAGATCTTGTATCAGCCTTAGCACTCTGTGCATACCGACAACAGGCGAACGAGGCCACATTTTGATGACGGTATGTCCTAAACTGCGAAATACATCTTCAAATGTATCGCCGGTGGAATGCAATTCTGTTGGCCCCATGACACCAATAATATGCTGTTTACCTTCTTGATTAAAAATAGACTCATATTGCAGTGTCAGAAAACTATTATTCACTAAAGAATCTATTTCATTGCGGGGACAAGGTGTTGAAGGCCCGGTTGTACCTGTTGTTTCATAATATATCCAGGCGTTATTCAGGCTATCAGAAGAGATGGTGTTCCCTGCTTTACTTAAATCTGACTTTGTTGTAAAGGGAAGTTTTTCAATGAGTGAAGATAGGTTATCATCATCATTCGAGTTTATTGCATTCAGACGCTCATTATAGAAAGATGATCCATCTTTTGCATAATTGATGATTTCTTTCAATTTTTTATGTTGTATTTTTTCCAGTGCAGATACATCTATCTCGCCAGACATATATTGCTTTAATTCAGCCAGATATTTCAGCCCTGATTCATGAAGCTCGTTTCTAAAAATAGAATACATAATAGGTTACCTGTAAAGTGGTAAGTTGCCAGTGAGTTTATTGATATCTTTCTTTGGTCCAACTATGCCAATTCCAGATAGCTTCAATTCATCCGAATGTTCAGCAGATAATTTCCCTTCATATTCCTCATATGTTCTGCATGATTGAGCCAAACAAGAAAAAGGGCTCAACTTAAAATTAGCATCAGATTTTAATTTATGATGAATAGCATCCAGGACATCATGACTTGCTTTCAAAATAGGCAGCGGCGTTTTAACCACACCGGGATAACAAATGCTGTCTTTACTAAAAACATCGTGCCCGACGATGCCATTAATCGTCTTACCAATTGAAACACTAATGACACTTAAAGCATTCATTGCCAAACCAAGTGGCAGGCTATCAGCAATAACGACTACGCTTTTATGCAGACTTTCGTCAAACTCCATACTACTTTCCTATTAACTGTGCAAAATTGATTAATTTATTTCTGTCAATAATAATATCCGAAACGGTCCATGTACTGATTTCTTTCCATAGCACCGCGCCTTTTACATGATCCGGATGATTTATATATATATTCAAGTCTTCATAACTTTCAAAGTAACCAACTAAACTAAAATCAACCGATTGCTTTCTATCTACCGTACTGCGACCACAAAACCAACCTTTAATTTCACTTATCTCATTTATATGATTTAAGGTCACTTTCTCTGCTAATATAGCCTTTTCACTATCCCAGTTTATTCCATCCTTGAAGGTAAAAAAAACTTGATGTGCAATTAAGTTATTTTTGCCCAGCATAATTTACCTCATAATTAATAATTTGAGTTATAATAACATGTAGAAATGATCTAATTTATACCTAATTCTAGCGCATACCTGATTTGGTTTTTTGATTTGTGTCTAATTTAAATATCATATTGCATTTATAGTAGTCAACTATTTCTGGATGGTAATAAATTAAAACTAAGTGGAAGGATTGCGCTATATAATTTGGGCGTTTTGAATGTCCTGTCTTCTATTGTTGTCAGATAATAAGGCTATTTTCTAATAGGTGACAATTTGATGCTGAAAATAATCGGATTATCAGTTGCATCACAACAAGAAATTAACGTTATGCTGAGAATATGCGACAGTAGCCTGGCATCAGGAAGTGCCTTTCGATGTTGGTAGGTTGTTGAATATGCTATTAATAGTAAGGTTTTAGTGGTGTTTTTAAATAATCTATTATTTATGCTTGATTGTTTGTATCAGGTTGTAATATACTGCGCTCGCTTTCGGGGACTACCCCGGAATACGCCGGCTTAGCTCAGTTGGTAGAGCAACTGACTTGTAATCAGTAGGTCACCAGTTCGACTCCGGTAGCCGGCACCAAATCAAATGAAAAGCCGTCATCTTTTTAGAAGGTGACGGCTTTTTTCATGCCTGTTGCTCAGAAATACTGTTTATATATTCAGGCTATATATCCAAAAAAACCGCCGTTTTCGTTACAATTTCTTGTTAAAACGGGTATTGAATTAAAGGTATAGGTACCTGCATAAAATTAACAGTTCATCAGATTGAAACAAATAAACCAGAAATAAAATAAATACAAACTTTCAGGTGATACGGGTTTATTTATGCTTGTCAAAGTTAACAGAGAAAAATATTAGTGTTTGTGATGTCAGTCTTTCAGTCGTAAGAAAATGTTTGCTATGGCGTGTATTTATCTATTAGTCTGATGAGCGTCGGGAAGAAAAATATGAAGCATGGCAGAAATAGATGAAGGTATTGATATTGTAAAAACGTATTAGATAAACGTAGCTTTAGACTAGAAAAATATTTTCTGCGAATTGTCTATTGAATAGTATGAGTTAAAAAACTCGGTGGTCAAAGACGGATATATTTGACAGCGTTAAAACTTTTCGCATGGATATTTACCCGATAATTGGTAATTTGTCGTTGGCGACATTAGTCCTATTTATGCCTTAAATACTTTGTTTAATCTGGTTAAGATATTTGCAACACTGTTGGTTAAATCCCGTATTTACGCTGGTTTGTCGTTTATTACCATACCAACAGTATGATTTCTGTATCCTTGATTTCGGTATAGAAACCTGCATTTCACGACTGATTTTAAGGTCAAACCAGAATATTTTTTACACTTTAATATCTATAAGATGAAAAATCTGTGCTATTTTTATTTAATGTATTTTTTATCTTATAATAAGAGAGGGTGGCATGTTGTTTGAAAATTTTCGAGAAGCAATAAAGAAAATTCGTGTTGTTTTGGGTGTCGAGTGTTTTCAAAGAAGATATATTAGAGGCTTAAAAGAAGCCTATAAAGTGAAATAAAAAATATTTAGATGAGGAAGAAAAACACCTTGTAGCTATATGGAACAACAACGATATTATGAGTTTACTTCTAAAGTTAAGCCTGATCGGAATAGGGTTTTTTAGTGTTTTCATTTAATAGACTCAGTAAGAAGATGTATTTAAACGATGTAGTTAATCAACAAAGAAACAAAGAAACAAAGAAACACAGAAATAGAGAATGAGAAATTTGTTATAATACCGAATGCATGGATGCATGAGACCATTCCGAAAATAATTTTTACTACTATTTGTTACTAAAAGTTAAAAGGTCAAAATGTATGCGCAATATTCAACAAGTTTTAGAGCGTTGGGGCGGTTGGGTTGATGATGACACAGGTGTCAATTGGCCACCAATCGCTGCTGGATTTAAAGGGCTAATTACGTCAACTCGTCGATTGCGTCCTTCTTGCTGTGATAACGATGGCTTGATCATTGATGCTTGTATCGCAAAGCTACAAACGGTAGATAAGTCTGAAGAAATTGAAGTTTTATTTATGTACTACGCTTTAGGGCTTTCCAAACGGTCTATAGCGCGTTTACTTGAAGTATCGGATATTGAAGTGCGTTCCCGGTTACAAAAGGGAGAAAGTTTTGTACAGGGATGTTTGGTTATGCTCGATATTAAGTTAGAAATGGATGATGAAATACGAGAGCACAAAAAGTCTACGCGTACGCAAAAAGCTATGGTAGTGTACTAATCAGTTAAAGTTGCGAATAAGCGCTAAAGCTAATAAGCCTCGATATTCTTATATTGGGGCTTATTTCATTCGGCTCTGGCAGTATCTGCTGTTATGTACCGATAGAAGTAAAAATTTAAATAATAATTGTGAGGCCGCACTTTGTTGCGGCCTTTTTCGTATTTGCCACCGCGAATCGCTCACGCCTATTTCCTTATTTTTGCGGTCGGTATCCCTGTTAAATCAATCATAACCCGCTACTGGGAACGAAGCCTGTATTGCTTGGTTTACCCAGGCACATGGTGAGTTATTGCTGTTTGATGGAGGTGTTTTTGATGAGCAACGGTAGTGATAAAGCTGGTTGGTTAACGCCTGTCACTTCTGGGCCTGAGTACGATAAGGAACTGGAGCACACACTGAGTGGCTGGGTGAGTGGTGTTTCTGGTTTGCCTGACGATAAAGTGCGTCCCCGATGGACATCCGGACAATCGCCATCGTTACTGGCGGATGATGACGGGTGTGACTTTGGTATTACGGGCTTTATTTCGGATGCTACACCTGTTTTTGAGAACCAGACCGAAGAAAGTACGGAATTATGGCGTCATGAAGAAATCGAATGTTTAGTTTCATTTTATGGCCCGAACTGCCAGCGGTTCGGTACCCGTTTTCGTGATGGGCTGGAGGTCAGTCAGAACAATGATGAATTGGGACGTTTCGGTCTTTCAGTAGACAAATCCAGCCAACTGACTTCTTTACCGAAACTCATCAATAACCAGTGGGTGCGTCGTTATGACATGACGATCACCTTGCGGCGAAAAGTAGTGCGTGAATACAGTGTGAAATCACTGGTGGAAGCGCCTGTAAAATTCTTTGGAGATTAAATTATGCAGGGTTTACCTGTTTCAAACATTATCAATGTCACGTTGAATATGGCTCCTCATGCGGCTCAGTCCCGGAACTTTGGTGCGTTACTGATAGTCGGCGCAAGCAACGTGATCAACACTCACGAGCGTTTCCGTTTGTATTCTGACATTGATGGTGTCGGTACTGATTTTGGACTGACTTCACCAGAATATCAGGCCGCAGCGCTTTATTACTCCCAGTCACCTCGCCCGGTTGATTTATATATCGGCCGATGGGCTAAAGACAATGTTATCTCCTCTTTGCAGAGTGCAGTACTGACCAAGCAACAGCAGGTGATCAATAAGTTTACTGCCAT
Organism: Photorhabdus sp. RM323S; assembly: GCF_042879375.1. NCBI lineage: Bacteria > Pseudomonadati > Pseudomonadota > Gammaproteobacteria > Enterobacterales > Morganellaceae > Photorhabdus > Photorhabdus sp. RM323S. The sequence goes on along the minus strand of NZ_JBHFKZ010000031.1, from coordinate 9,883 downwards.
CACGGATGGCTCTTTTAAATTGATGATTAACGGCAAAGAGGTGATATGCAGCGACCTTGATTTTAGTAAAGAGACCAATCTTAATGGCGTCGCCCAACGGGTAGAGGACAAATTGAAAGATTGTTCAGTTACATATGACATGGCATCTTCACGTTTCACTATCGCTCAGAATGCATCGGGCATTATGGGTTATATCTTACCGGCGACGATTGGAACTTATATTGGTGACTTGCTAAAACTGGACGAAGGATCGGGTGCTACGGTTATCGAACCGACTAAAGCAGAAACGATTGCTGAGGCGGTAGCGACACTGGGGGCGGTGTCCAGTGGTTGGTACGGGTTGGTTATCGCTGATGATACGCTGATAGATGAAGATGTTTTGTCTGTTGCTAACTACATTGAATCCGCGTCGGTTTCTCGTATCTATGGACATACAGTACAAAAAACAGATGCATTGACGGCTGATGTTGATACCGATATCGGTTCAAAACTGACAGGGGGAAACTATCAGCGTACGCTCTGGCAATATTCATCCGGTAAACCGTATACCGTTGCTTCTTTGATGGGGCGGATGTTTACGGTGAATTTCAACGGCAATAACACCACCATTACCTTGAAATTCAAGCAGGAGCCCGCTGTAACCGCTGAAAGCCTGACTGCCACCCAGGCTAACGCCTTGAAGAAGAAAAACGGCAACGTTTTTGTCAAATACAACAACGACACGGCCATTATTCAGGAAGGGGTGATGGCAAACGGGGATTTTATTGATGAGCGCCACGGCCTGGATTGGTTGCAGAACTACGTTCAGAACAATCTTTATAACTTGCTTTACACCAGTACCAGCAAGATCCCCCAGACTGATGAAGGGGTTACACGCTTAATTACCAATGTTGAACAGTCACTTGATCAGGCGGTGACCAATGGATTGATCGCTCACGGTGTCTGGGGCGGTGATCCCATTGGAGCACTAAATAGTGGTGCAACGTTGACAAAAGGTTATTACGTTTACGCCCCGCCTATTGCGACACAAGCGCAGGCTGATAGGGAAGCCAGAAAAGCACCGGTTATCCAGTGTGCTATCAAATTAGCCGGGGCTGTTCACTACGCTGATGTCATTATTAATGTAAACAGATAAGGGTTGAAAATGGCTACATATTCTTTTCTTGATGTCTCCGCGTCTATTACCGGAGTGGGTGGTTCTTTTGATCTTGGTAACGGCGCGGCCCTCTCTGATGAGGGTATTACCGTCACGATGTCAGAAAGTAAAAACACCATGACCACCGGTGCAGATGGTGAAGTGATGCATTCATTGCACGCGACCAAATCTGGCACGATCACTGTCAATTTACTCAAAACCAGCCCGGTCAACGCCAAACTGAACGCTATGTTGAGTACCCAATCGCTTTCATCGGCAGCATGGGGCAATAACGTGATTGTGATCCGTAATAAACAGAGTAACGATACGGCAGTTGCCCGTTCTGTCGCATTTCAGAAGCAGCCGGATTTACAGAATGCTAAAGACGGCAGTACCGTTGCTTGGGTATTTGATTGCGGAAAAATCGACATAATGTTAGGCACATTCTAACCAGCTAATTTCATAGACGTTGAAACTACGCTCAAGCCAACCCGTATTGGACTTATGTACTGGTGGTTTGAGCGATTTTGCGGATAGGTTTTAAGAGGTGATCATGGAATTTGAAATTGACGGCAAAAAATATCGCGGTGGCAAATTGAACGCTTTTCAGCAACAGGATCTGGCGGTGGCTTTGGCGCCAGCTATTCCGGCACTTGGACCACTCATGAAAAAGATTGTTACAGACAGCAATAATGAGGGCTCGGCGGGTTTTGAAGAATTCATTCCTTATTTGATTGAATCAATCAATGCGCTGGGAAAATCCAACCGACATGAAATTAATGATATTTGCTTATCAATAGTTTCCCGTGAACAGAATGGTATCTGGAGCAAAATTTATGAATCTAATGGTCAGGTATTGATGTTCGATGACATTAATGGCTTAGAGCTGTTGAAAATTGTGGGCTTTATTATCAGAGACTCACTGGGAAATTTTTTTCCCGCCCCATTAGAGAGTGCAATGTAATCTCAGGACAATCCAGCTTAAATTTTGAAACCCTGCCGGAAGGGCGCGATTACCTGTTACGCCCGGTCATTGCGGGTATGTGCTGTTATGAATCTTTGAAAGATGGCGTTCTTGACCTGGCTGATATTGCACTAATGAATGATGCCCTCGACGTTAAATCAGAAAATGAGGCCATGATAGAGAGGTGGCGAAGTGAGTAATAACGCTGAAACAATGAAGGATTTCTTGGGATCACTGAGGTTTGATGTTGACGAGGCCGGACAGCGTAAATTTATGGCTGTTATCACTGAGGTCACGGCTAACATTCTCAAAATGCGGGCGGAAATTGAAAACGTAACATTAGCTGTAGTTAATTTTATCACTCAAATCGCTAACGGCTTGGATAAGCTCGGTGGGCAATTGCAGAAAATAGGCGTCACGACTGAAAAAATTAACCCTATTGATAGTGGTGTCAGCCTGGCTGGCAGAAATATTGAGGGGCTTTTGCCCAACATGGGCATTCAGGCCAGTGATGCAAATAGCAACCATTGTAATACGGCTTCTTTGGTCTCATTGATGAGTGAACAGTTATTAAAAAAACCAATGGATTGTGCTGGTCAATCCACGGGCATACTTGATAATGATGATATATTTAATGCAGTTGAGGAATTAGTCAAATGGCTAGACAAAGGGGAAATCTCAGCGAAAGGTTTATTGGCGACACTGAATGAATTGTGGAAATTCACAGGAAGAAAAATCACTTTGGGTATACTCTTTGATTTTAATAATCGGTTAAATGCATTGCAGGAAGAAGCAAAAAGAAATCACGAAAACGTGGGTGAAACTCTAATGCGGCGGAAAAGAGAGCATGAAGCGAATAAAAAACCATTTATAACGTCTGATCAACTTAATGGCTGGATGTCAACTCATGGGTTCTATATTGCTTCTGACTGGACACCGTTTTTCAGCAAAGATAAGTATGAAAAATACCAGGAACAACTTGATGTCAGGAAAACCATAATCAACAAAGGACACCGCCCAATAGTTACTGATGGTATTCCTGGTAAAGTATCAGATCAATCAAGTAAAACGAAAAAGAAACGAAAGAATAAGCCACTAAATAAAAATCATCTTAAGACTGATGTTGCTAAACAGCATGATGCTCATCCTGGTTTAATGGCTACAGCTAACCAGCCGATGAACGTTTTTAACAGTGAGCTTACAGGGGCAAAACTGAAGAAAATAATGTCTTCCAAAAGGGTACGGAATAATAATCCATTAAATATGAACTTTGCACATCAGACAGGGGCAGTACTTGAAAATAGCCCAAAACCCAGATTTGCTAAGTATCCAGATGCATACAGTGGATTAAAAGGTACAGCCCATCAGTTGAGACGTTATTTTCGTGGTCAAACTACCGGAAAAAAACTACAGACTATTGCAAGTATTATCCCAACATGGGCACCATCAAAAGATGGCAATAAGACGGAAACTTATGTCGCCAACGTGTCTAAAATGATGGGAGTTTCTAAGAATGCATTCATTGATCTCACCGATCCTGATGTGATGCAAAGGCTGATTGATAGCATGATGGTAGTGGAAAGTGGTGGTAATCCTTATTCACCCGAACTTATCAGGGCGGCAATTACTGGAGCGCCACCGCCAGTGAATAAACCCTCAAAATTGGTTGGGCATCTGAATAATATCGTTCATTCTTTGAAAAACATTTCGATTGATCGCCGAATGATCAGCGGTGCGGTGACAAATATCACCAATATGATCAATCATCAGGGATTTACTCCTCATTTATTACTGCATATGCCAATACCAACGGGTAATAATATGAAGGGGATAGGAGAAGTCAATTATCATATTGAGGTTAACGGCGTTGAATCCCCCAGAGAAGCGGCAAGACTGACTGGGGAAACAGTAGAACGCACTCACAGTATGCTACTGCGAAATATGCAAACACAGGTGAGATAACAATGGATATATTATCAGTCATGTTTTCTCAGCAAACGAGAAAAATAGGTGTCATTGTACCGAGTGTTGTTATTTCAGAAACCCATACGGATACATCTAATATAACAGATCACCCGGTCCAGCAAGGGGCGACAATCAGTGATCATGCTTATGATTCGCCATCAGAAGTGACAATGAGCTTAGGTTTTGCTGGTGGCGGTTCGTTGCTTGATGTTGTGGATACCACAAAAGTATTTGATATTTCTACTGGGTTGAGCATGGGAACCAACCCGCGTGCGGTATATCAACAGCTGCTTGATCTGAAATCATCATATAAACCTTTTGATGTTGTGACAGGGAAACGTTTATACAACAATATGTTGATTCAAAATATAAGTGTTACGACGGATCAAACCAGTGAAAACGTTCTGTCAGTCACTTTAACTTTGCGTGAAGTTATGATTGTTGAAACATCGTCGAATAAAACCGCGCCGGCGGAAAATATGAAACATTCTGGAGATACTGCACCTGTGGTTAATGTCGGAACCAAAGTCACGGTGAAGCCGTCATTACCACAAAGAATTCTTGACTTTGTTATAGATCGAGGTAAAAAATGGCTGGGATTGTAGAAATTCCTTTATCACCTAAAAATCAGCAATTTGATGTTCAACTAAATGGGATTAACTATAAAATGCGTTTGATGTGGCGTGATATTGCGGGTTGGATCCTGGATATTATGACGCCGGACAGTGAGCCAATAGTCAATGGTTTGCCGCTGGTTTTTGGGGTTAATCTGCTTGAACAATATTGTCATCTTGGTTTTAATGGTTCATTAATCTTTTATGGCGATATAAATCAGCAGAAACCTTATAGGAATAATCTTGGCAAGGAGGATAGATTATACTTTGTAGTAAGTTAACTTGGTAAAAATGAAGGTAAAATATGGTGAAGCAAATTATTCTGTTACTGTTTGTATATCCAAAGATGGAAAGGTTGCTGGAAAACTGACTTCATATCCAGCAAAGAATGAAAATCCAGATGATGATTGTTGTGCTTATAACTACGCCTTATATTTAAAGCAGATAAAGCGTGATGATAAAATTGAATTAAAGATAGAGGTTTCAGGAAAAGGGAATACTTCGGTTGAGATACCTTTAAGTGAAGACTGGAATAAGGTGAAAGAATTTCTGAAAAAGAACAAGTAATAATTGTCAACATCTGCCCGTTTCGGCGGTTTTTTTGTTTTTGTTAATTAGGTGAATTATGTCAAAACAATGGATAAGAGAATGCCACCTTATCGTTGTAGACGAAAAGGGTGAAAAAGTAGATTTATCAAACTTGAAAATCATATTTAATATCAACAGAGCTGAACACTCCTATCCGGCTACGGGTGTTTTCACGATATATAACCTCAATGACGAAACCAGTAATAAATTACGCCGAAATGAGTTTAAAACAATTAAATTTGTGGCGGGCTACAAGGAGAATTCAGGGCAAATATTTTCAGGCCAAATCCAATACACACATGTGAAAAGAGAAAGTGCAACCGATACCTGTGTTGTTATTCAAGCTGCCGATGGGGATGAGCCACACAATTACGCGACAGTAAATACCACCATTGCGGCTGGGTATTCGCAAGCAGACTTAGACCATTTACTCATGCGTGATATTGCTAAATATGGCATTACCGCAGGTCTGCGCCCGGAATTTCGCAAATCGGCATCACCCAGGGGAAAAGTGCTTTTTGGTATGCACCGTAATGAAGTTTCTAACCTAGCGAAGCAATGTGATGCTAACTGGCGTTACGAAGATAACCAGTTGCATATTGTGCCTAGGAATAAATATCTGACAGAGGCGGTTGTACTCACATTAAAAACGGGTCTGATTGGTATGCCTGAACAGACCATCGATGCCGGTATTAACGTTAAATGCCTAATCAATCCCAATATCGGCCCCGGCACATTAATTAGACTGGATAACCGCTCAATCAAGCCGGTTGAGCTTTCTGGCAATGAAACATCTAAATCTGACAATCATAAAGATGCAAAAGAACAACCATCAGCATTGGATTCTGACGGTGATTACATCGTTTTCAGCGTAAATTATTCCGGCGACATCCGCGGAACTGACTGGTACATGGAGATGATGTGTGTTGCTAAAAGCGATCACACATTGCTGAAAAAATTAATGAGCAATAAAGATAAGGCAAACACCTGATGATAAATACTGATGAACGACTAAATAGACCCGAAGCGGTCTTTTTTTCTATGCAAGAGGTCATTAGCGCCGGATTGTATGTCTCTTTGCCCTGCATTATTCAATCATTTAACCCTGACGCGGTCACAGTAACAGCCCAACCCGCCATCAGATGGAAAATTAGGAAAAAAGGCGGTGAACTGGAATCCGTATCCTTGCCGCTGTTAGTCGATGTGCCGGTCATATTTCCAAGGGGCGGAGGTGTGACGTTAACGTTCCCGGTAAAAGCGGGTGATGAATGCCTGGTGGTATTTGCTGATCGCTGTATTGATTACTGGTGGCAATCTGGCGGCGTACAAGAACCGGTAGATCCCCGACAACACAACCTGTCCGATGGATTTGCGATTATTGGCCCACAATCCCAGCAACAAAAAATAGCCGACATCAGTACCAGCACTGCGCAACTAAGAAGTGATGATGGCGCGGTTTATATCGAACTCGATCCCGGTAGCCACAATGTCACGGTGATCACACCAGCAAAACTCATTGCCACGGCACATGGCGGTACTGAAATCACTTCACCTGAAATCACTCTGAACGGCAACGTCACCATTAATGGCAACTTATCGCAAGGGATGGGATCGGGTGGTGGAACAGCAACCTTGCAAGGCCCGGTCACGGTGAGCAACGATCTGACCGCAGGTGGCATAAGCCTGATGAACCATACGCACGGTGGTGTACAAACCGGTAGCGGTAGCACGAGGAAACCGCAATGAGATACAGAAGAGAAATTGACAACGACTATGTATTTGGTCGTGGAGAAGCGAGTTTTCTTATCAACTCACCGGAAGCGGTCGCGCAGGCGGTAAAAACCCGCCTGATGCTGCGCAGTGGCGAATGGTTTCTTGATGACCGGGAGGGAACCGATTACGACAAAGTACTGGGTAAAGGCACATCGGGTTTTTATGACCTGATTATCAGACAGCGAATACTGCAAACCCAGGGCGTATCAGAAATTATCCACTACCGTAGTGAAAGAAACCCCAACACAAGAAAAATCACCATTACCGCCACGATTGACACGATTTATGGACAGACAGGAGTAACTGCTGATGTATGAAAGTATTATCACCTCAATGTTACCTGCTATTGATAAAAACGGGATCAACGCGCCTGATTATCAAACCATCTTAAATGGCTGGAAGGCGATATTCAGGGATATCTACGGGAGCGATATTTACGTTGAATCTGACAGTAAAGACGGGGTTTTTCTGTCGCTGATAGCGTACGTTGTTCACGGTTGTAACAATGCCACCATTGCCTCCTACAACTCATTTAGCCCGACAACTGCGATAGGTGAAGGACTTTCCCGCAGTGTCAAAATCAATGGCATTACCAGAAAAAGCCCCAGTAACTCGACTGTGGATGTATTGATAACTGGTCGGGCCGGAACCGTTATTCGCAACGCTTCCGTGCGGGATGACGCTGGAAACACCTGGTCACTCCCTGATGAAGTGATTATCGACACACATGGACAAGCTATTGTGACGGCCATATGTCAACAGACTGGCGCGATTGGCGCACTGCCGCACACGGTTAATCAGATTGCGACGCCAACCTTGGGTTGGCAAACAGTGACAAACCCGGTTGCGGCCACCCTTGGCCGGGGAATTGAATCCGATGCAGAACTGCGAATACGTCAGGCGGTTTCAGTCGCGTTGCCTTCACAAACCATTATGGATGGATTAATTGGTGCGATTGCCAATCTGCATGGCGTCTCACGTTATCGGGGATATGACAACGACACAGATCAAACTGATGAAAATGGCATACCCGCACACAGTATAGCCATTGTGATTGATGGTGGAGACTCGAAAGAAATTGCTCAAACCATCTTAAAAAAGAAAACGCCGGGCATACCGACATTTGGCCCCACGGCTGAAATTGTCACAGACATTGCTGGCAATGAAAAAACGATAAACTTCTATCGCCCTACGCTGGTACCAATCTACATTGAAATTCAGATTAGACCCTTTATCGGATACACCTCGGATATTGGGAATAGCATTCGTAAAGAAATATCTGATTATATCAACTCACTTTACATTGGTGATGGGATATATGTTACCCGCCTGTTTGTTCCGGCAAACTTGTGTAATAAAAACGGTAGCCAGACCTATGAAGTCCTATCTGTGATGGTAGGTAAAACAGCATCAACAACAAACTCGGCGAACATCAACATAGCTTTTAACGAAGCACCGACTTGTTCACCTGGAAATATAAAAATAGTGACGGTGCTCAAATGAACAAATATATGAAACTGATCCCGGCGTATCACATGGAGGGTAAAAAATACGTCAGAATGCTTGAAGCGGTTACCGATATATTGAACCAGAGTGCACTTACAAATAACTTACTGATTAGCAGTTTTGACCTTGATAAAGCGGTGGGTAAACAGCTTGATATTATCGGTGAATGGGTAGGGAGAAACCGAACAATCCAGGCTCCGATTGAATACTATTACTTCTCCTTTGATATCCCTGAATTGGGATTTGATTACGGTACCTGGAAAGATCGGTTTGATAGTGACAAAAGTTATATTGACTTGGATGACAACAATTACCGCATCGTAATTAAAGCTAAAATAGGGGAAAACAACTGGGATGGAACGGGGGAATCACTTAATAACATCCTGAGTTTTATTCATTCAAATCACAACATATCCATCTCCTTTGAAGATAATTTGGATATGTCATTCACAGTGACTGTAAAAGGTAAATCAATTAGTACTATCACCAAAGAAATTATCCGTCAGGGTTATCTCTCCATTAAACCAATGGGAATAACGGTTAATTACCATGTCGTTGAGGGTTAGAAATGGCTAAAAATGACTTTAAAGCGTTTGCCACTGGTGAAAACGCGAATACATTATCGCAAGAAGAATATGAAAGCTTAGGTTTTATTGAAGAGGGATTTAAATCAGGAATAGCAAGGAGTGAACAGCTCAATAAAGTTTGGCGGCAATCCTCAATTATCGCTGCGGTGATTGGGAAATATATTGCAGAAAAAACGGGTGAGGACGTTATTGATGATGGAGATCTTGAGAAACTCGTTGCGCAATTAGATTTAGCGTTAAAACAAAAAATTACTGCGGAAATTCCGGATGCTTCGCTTGTGCGCAAAGGGATTTCGCAACTTAACAACGCGACAAATTCTGACAGAGAAGATCAGGCAGCGACGTCGAAAGCGGTGAACGACGTTAGAAAAATGGCTGAGGGTAAATTAAGTAGCGTTGCTGATGCTACGTTAAGCCAGAAGGGGATTGTACAGTTAAGCAGTGCTACTGATAGTGCGAATGAAACCTTAGCTGCGACGCCTAGAGCAGTGAACGATGTTAGAAAAATGGCTGAGGGTAAATTAAGTAGCGTTGCTGATGCTACGTTAAGCCAGAAGGGGATTGTACAGCTAAGCAGTGCTACTGATAGTGCGCATGAAACCTTAGCTGCGACTCCTAGAGCAGTTAAGGGCGCATATGATTTTGCAAATACAGCAAATGTAGCAGCGAAAAATGCTCATGATGAAGCTAATAGGGCTACAGATAATGCTAATAGCCGGTTGGCAAAAAATCAAAATGGGGTAGATATCCC
>NZ_JBHFKZ010000030.1:0-58294 GCF_042879375.1 Photorhabdus sp. RM323S | reverse complement strand
AAACTCAGTTAGGGTTGGATGCGAAAAGGCGAGAAAAAAACAGTCAAAACAACAGGAAGCCGAACTCGCCTGAATATATTGGGTGCACTCAACCTGAATGCTATTGGTCGTACGGTGTTCCAGGAATATCAAACCATCTTGGAGATATTCTTTCCTTATTCCAACCCTAACTCTTTTAACTTCCGCGTAATGGTATTACGCCCCCAACCTAGTAGCCGTGCAGCATCCTGCTTATGTCCTTGGCTATGTTTAAGTGCACAGTTAAGTAAAGTACGTTCCAGCAATGGTAAGGCTTCAGATAGCAGATCCTGCTGACCATTTTCCAACGCATTTGTTGCCCAGTGAGCGAGTAGCTGCGGCCAGTTTTCCGGCATTGTTGTTGCCAATGTTGTCATGCTGGTTTCAGGGTGATGAGTTTCAAATAATTCAGGCGGCAAATCTTGTACTAATACTTCCTGACTCGCCGCCATCACAGTTAGCCAGCGGCAGATGTTTTCCAACTGGCGAACATTGCCCGGCCAGGGTAAGCGCATTAAAGCAATTTCTGCGTCAGGGTGGAGAATTTTTGCTTCTACCCCCAGCTCTTTGGCAGTTTGTTGCAGGAAATGACGGGTCAGACGAGGGATATCCTCCACTCTGTCACGCAGGGGGGGTAATTGCATACGAATAACATTCAGGCGGTGATACAGATCTTCACGGAATTGGCCTTTTTCTACCAGGCGTTCTATATCCTGGTGGGTTGCAGCAATAATCCGTACATCCACTTTCACGGGGGCATAGCCACCAACCCGGTAAAACTGGCCTTCGGCCAATACCCGTAACAGGCGGGTCTGAATGTCTAATGGCATATCGCCAATTTCATCAAGAAATAGCGAACCGCGATTGGCCTGTTCAAATCGGCCATGACGTACTTGATTGGCACCGGTAAAAGCCCCTTTCTCATGACCAAACAGCTCTGATTCAATCAGATCTTTGGGAATCGCTGCCATATTAAGTGCAATAAATGGTTCATTGGCTCTTGGACTGTGGCGGTGTAGGGCATGGGCTACCAATTCTTTCCCTGTACCGGATTCGCCATTAATCAGCACACTGATCGAGGAACGGGAAAGGCGGCCAATAATGCGGTAAACATCTTGCATAGCAGGCGCTTCACCTATCATGTCGGAAACCGGTGTAACGACCTGTGGATTTTTAGCGGGTTGATTCTGTTCGCGGGAGTGGCTAAGTGCCCGTTCCAGCAGTGCGACGGCTTCATCAATATCAAAGGGTTTTGGTAAGTAATCAAAAGCACCTTGTTGATAGGCACTGACTGCGGCATCCAGATCAGAATGGGCTGTCATAATAATGACCGGCAGCAACGGGTGACTTTGTTTGATATTGTTCAGCAGGTGCAAGCCGTTCATTCCCGGCATACGGATGTCAGAAATCAGGACATCCGGTGTGTTTTGGGCCAACGCGGTCAGTACACTGTCAGCGTCTGCGAAACTGATGCATTCCATCCCCGCGCTACTTAGCGCCCGTTCAAGTACCCAGCGGATTGAGTTGTCATCATCCACGATCCAGATTTTTCCTCGTTGCATAGTTATCCTCTATTTCTTGATCGGTAAGTAGATAGAAAATTCTGTGTGCCCCGGCCAGCTGGTAAATTCTATTTTACCGGAGTGCTGATCTATTAAATTGCGGGCAATGGATAGACCAAGACCGGTTCCGCCTTCATGAGCACTGACCATCGGGTAGAACAGTGTGTCCTGAATCTGTGGCGGGATACCTGGCCCGTTGTCTTCCACATCTATTCTGGCAGCCAGACGATAGCGCTTACCATGCAGGGTGATTTGGAAAGCGGTCCGGGTGCGCAGGGTAATGGTGCCACCCTGTGTGCCCAGAGCTTGCAAGGCGTTACGGGTGATGTTCAGCAGCACCTGCTCAATCTGATCCGGGTAGTGAGCCAGTTCTGGCAGACTCGGATCGTAATCTTTTATCAGTGTGACGTTATCCGGCATCTCCAGCGAGACTAATTGATAGACTCGTTCAGCAACATAATGAATGCTTTGTTTAATTTGTTCGCCCGGATGTTGTGGGCCAAGTAATCTGTCTACCAGATGACGTAACCGGTCCGCCTGTTCAATAATCACCTGGGTGTATTCCTGCAAAGCAGGATCAGGCAGTGCTCTTGAAAGTAATTGTGCGGCTCCCCTTAGCCCGCCGAGGGGATTTTTGATTTCATGTGCCAGCCCCCGAACCAATTCCCGTGCCGCTATCTGCTGGGCTTGTTGTACCTGCTCTTGGCTTAACCGGCGTTGACTATCCATAGGTGCCAGTTCCAGCAAAATAAACTGCCCGGAAATGGGTTGGGCACTGAGCGACATAATATGAGAGCGGTTATTAACCACTAACGTCACTTCGTTGTCAGTAAAACTCTGACCACTGACTAAACTGGATCGCATTAGTTCTGTATCCAGTGAAAAGTAACTGAACAGCACCGGAAGAGGTGTACCTAATAGTTTACGGGCACTCTGAGCTAATAGTTGCAGCGCTGCATGGTTGGCATAGCGGATCACGAGATCGGTATCCAGCACCAGTACGCTGTTAATCAGTGAGTTTAATATTTGCCCGGTATCGGGTAGATTTTCCGTTTTCATTTACACTCCCGCCACATCCCCGCACCTTTTTGGTGCACTGTATCATATTCGAACGTAAAACCCAGTCAAAGTCTGAGCTCAGGGAGCAGGAAAAAGGCCCATCCGAAGGTGGGCTAAAGGTTTCACGGCAACAAAAAATGATCAGCAGGAACGGCGCTGGTAATTACACACTGTAATACAGTTCAAACTCCAGTGGATGTGGTGTCAGGCGGACACGTTCCATTTCACTGTTTTTCAATTCAATATAAGCATCAATGGCGTCATCAGTGAAGACACTACCACGGGTCAGGAACTCACGGTCGGTATCTAATGCTGCCAGTGCTTCATCCAGAGAAGAAGCGACGGTTGGGATCTCTTTGGCTTCTTCCGGTGGCAGGTCATACAGGTTTTTATCCATCGCATCACCCGGATGGATTTTATTGATGATACCGTCAAGGCCAGCCATCAACTGAGCGGCAAAGGCCAAATAAGGGTTAGCTGCCGGGTCAGGGAAACGTACTTCAATACGGCGGGCCTTGGTGCTGGCGACAACCGGAATACGGATGGATGCAGAACGGTTACGGGCAGAGTAGGCCAGCATAACCGGTGCTTCATAGCCGGGAACCAGACGTTTATAGGAGTTGGTTGTCGGGTTGGTAAATGCGTTCAATGCACGGGCATGTTTGATAATACCGCCGATGTAGAACAACGCCAGTTCGGACAGACCACCGTATTTGTCACCGGCAAACAGGTTGGTGCCGTTTTTGGACAGGGACATATGACAGTGCATGCCGGAGCCGTTATCACCAACCAGTGGTTTTGGCATGAAGGTGGCGGTTTTGCCAAAATTGTGCGCCACATTATGTACGACGTATTTGTAAATCTGGGTTTCGTCAGCCTTTTTGGTCATGGTGTTGAAGCGAGTAGCAATTTCATTTTGACCAGCAGTGCCAACTTCATGATGGTGAGCTTCCACAACCAGTCCCATCGCTTCCATCGTCAGGCACATGGCTGAACGTAAATCCTGAGAAGAATCAACCGGAGGCAGCGGGGCGTAACCGCCTTTTACCGCAGGTCGGTGGCCTTTGTTACCGCCTTCGTATCGAGTTCCAGAGTTCCATGCTGCTTCAATATCATCAATATGGTAGTAGGAACCGGACATAGAACTGCCGAAGCGTATGTCGTCAAACAGGAAAAATTCAGGTTCGGGCCCACACAGGACGGTATCTGCAATGCCGCTTGAGCGCAAAAAATCTTCAGCGCGTTTGCAGATGGAGCGTGGATCGCGTTCATAGCCTTGCATGGTGCCGGGTTCCAGAATGTCACAACGGAGGATCAGAGTGGCATCATCAAAGAACGGATCAAGCATCGCTGTACTTGAGTCTGGCATCAGCACCATGTCGGATTCGTTAATACCTTTCCAACCGTGAATTGAAGAGCCATCGAACATTTTGCCATCTTCAAAGAAGTCCGCATTAACCTGATGAGCCGGAATGGTCATATGTTGTTCTTTGCCTTTGGTATCAGTGAAACGCAAATCGATAAACTTCACCTGATGCTCTTCAATCATGGTTAAAACATGTTCAGCGGACATACTCGGTTTCTCCTGGTTTGTGTCGGTCTTGGTAAAATGGTTTTAGATTAAGACTTAAAGAAAACACAATTACATTGTTTTACCTTAACAAGGCTATTTACGCGTTTGCAAACTTATAGTTGTGAAAAACAATCTTATTAGATGAGAAAAACAATTGCGAAAAGCGTGCCAACTTTCTGACACCTTGCAATATACTGTGTTATGGGTATCCCTATGATGAGATGCCTTAATATTCAGGAAGATTGCACTATATTGGTGCGATTATGTTACTATCCTGCACCCTGTCGGTGCATTTTTATCAATAGTGCATCTTTTATAGGCGTGAAAGGGATCACAATTCCATTGGTATCAAGTTGTTAAGAACAGATTCTTGTGATCCTGTTTAGTCCCTCGACCAATGTGTGTACAATAGCGCGCTATTTCTAAATGCCTGAGGCAAAGTTTGTGATCGAAAAATTGCGTAATATCGCCATTATCGCGCATGTTGACCATGGTAAAACTACCTTGGTTGACAAGCTGCTGCAACAATCCGGTACTTTCGGTGACCGTGCGACAGCAACAGAACGTGTGATGGACTCCAATGATCTGGAGAAAGAGCGTGGAATTACTATCCTCGCAAAAAATACCGCCATTAAATGGAATGACTACCGTATTAATATCGTAGACACTCCGGGACATGCTGATTTCGGCGGTGAAGTAGAACGTGTTATGTCTATGGTTGACAGCGTACTGTTGCTAGTCGATGCCATGGATGGGCCTATGCCTCAGACCCGTTTTGTAACGCAGAAAGCGTTTGCTCATGGTTTAAAACCTATTGTCGTTATCAACAAAGTTGACCGTCCTGGCGCACGTCCTGATTGGGTTGTCGATCAGGTGTTTGACCTGTTTGTAAACCTGGGTGCGACTGACGAGCAACTGGACTTCCCAATTATCTATGCATCTGCACTGATGGGCATTGCCGGTACTGAGCATACTGATATGGCTGAAGATATGACTCCGTTATATCAGGCGATTGTCGATCATGTAGAGCCACCGAAAGTTGACCTTAATGGTTCATTCCAGATGCAGATTTCTCAGCTGGATTACAACAACTATGTTGGTGTTATCGGTATTGGTCGTATCAAGCGTGGTACGGTTAAACCAAACCAGAACGTCACGATTATTGATAGTGAAGGTAAAACCCGGAACGGCAAAATTGGTAAAGTTCTGGGCCATTTGGGCCTGGAGCGTATTGAGAGTGAGCAAGCGGAAGCGGGTGACATCGTTGCGATTACCGGTTTGGGCGAGCTGAATATCTCCGATACCCTGTGTGACATCAATGCAGTTGAAGCACTGCCGCCACTGGCTGTTGATGAGCCGACGGTAAGCATGTTCTTCTGTGTTAACACCTCTCCTTTCTGTGGTCGTGAAGGTAAATATGTCACTTCACGTCAGATCCTTGAGCGCCTGAAGAAAGAGCTGGTTCACAACGTCGCACTGCGTGTCGAAGAAACCGAAGATCCAGATGCGTTCCGTGTTTCTGGCCGTGGTGAACTGCATTTATCTGTGCTGATTGAGAACATGCGTCGTGAAGGTTTTGAACTGGCGGTATCCCGTCCGAAAGTTATCTTCCGTGAGATCGATGGCCGCAAACAAGAGCCATTCGAGCAGGTGACTCTGGATATTGAAGAGCAGCATCAGGGTAATGTGATGCAGGCGCTAGGTGAGCGTAAAGCTGATCTGCGTGATATGTTGCCAGACGGTAAAGGCCGTGTGCGCCTTGATTACATCATTCCAAGCCGTGGTTTGATTGGCTTTCGGACTGAGTTCCTGACCATGACCTCGGGTACTGGCCTGTTGTATGCAACATTCAGCCACTATGATGATATTCGTGTGGGTGAAATTGGTCGCCGTCAGAACGGTGTCATGATTTCCAATGGTCAGGGTAAAGCGGTTGCTTATGCGCTTTACAGCTTGCAGGATCGTGGTAAGTTGTTCCTCGGTCATGGGGCGGAAGTGTATGAAGGCCAGGTGATCGGCATTCACTCCCGTTCCAATGACCTGACAGTTAACTGCCTGACAGGTAAGAAACTGACAAACGTCCGTGCATCTGGTACTGACGAAGCGACAACCTTGTCTCCACATATTAAGAAAACCCTGGAACAGGCTCTGGAGTTTATTGATGATGACGAGCTGGTAGAAGTGACTCCTGTGTCGATTCGCCTGCGTAAACGCCATCTGACAGAAAACGACCGTCGTCGTGCGCATCGCAGTAAAGAGGCGTAATCTTTCCTGCCATGCAAATGCTTAGGGCGCCAATGGCGCCCTGAGTTTTTTGGGATTTATTTATTCAGTTAAATATATCTGAGATTATTTACCCAGCAATTGATAATACGTTGGGTTGTCATCACATTGCCCGCCGCCACACTCCAAAATGGTAGAGATCAAATTTGCTGTAATTAATACGACAAATATGCCAATAATAATCTGACCGAAAACAGACTTGTTTTCCTTTTCTTCGGTCTTTTTTTCCAGGCTTTTCAATATCAGCATGACTGATATGGCAATAATGACCATAATGGAGCAAAGGAGGGCCCAAGTATAGAAATGGAGACCAAAAAGGGCAGAACCATAACCGATATCGCCAGGTGTGATATGTAAAAACACTTGTCGGATTGCAATAATTCCGGTCACGAGACTGCCGAGAAGCGCGATGCCGTAGTGCGCGCTTTTTATACCAAAACGGAGATTAAACAGGAAACCAAATCCTATCATGATCATGCCTGTCCGCTGTAGCAGACATAATGGGCAAGGGAGTTCGGAAAGGACTAGTTGATAATAGAAAGCAACGGTAAGCGCGGCACTGATGCCAAATAACCCAATGATGTTGAATATCATGCCGTAGTTGATCGTCTGTTTTGCTGTTAATACCTGATTCATCAAATTGTCTCCTGTTAAAAAGATAGATTTAGCGAATCAGTCGCATGATGAATAAACCAGGCTATGGTTGTCACCAAGAGAAGACCCCATAGAGCATAGCTAGTTTTATTCTTTCCAACCAAGGTGGTTATGACCGCAAATAATGCGATCAAAAACGGTAAAAACATGTACATGGTTCACTCTCCTATGATGTTAAAAACATTCAAAACCTTCACCTGAGTAGATAGTCTTCTTCAGGGGAGGAATTCATAATACCAAGCTTGATATTGCTTGCTTCGATATAAGCGATCAATCATCCAAAGACCGGTTGACCATAAAGAAACATTTTGGTGCCATTAATCAGGTCAACTATCTGTTGGTCTATTCGTACCGTGCTGCGAATAATAATTGTAGTCAATTTTTATTGTATTTGCCATAACTTGGGATAATGAGTGTAATTCCATTTGAAGGGGTTGTTTATGCTTTAATGAGCTGTTTTTTATTTAATAGTTAAGCAGGCAATGATTATGGGAGGTGAATTACATCCCTGCTTTAAGGTTTTCCCATTTATTATCATTATTGATGATGTTGTATTTAAACGGCTCAATCTATCCAATTTTCTACAATTAACCCATCTACGTGGTTGAATTCCTTTTCATTGTTAGTGACTACAATGAGTCCTGAACTTCTGGCGTGGCTTGCAATATGTAAGTCATTAATACCTATTGGATTGCCTTTCTTCTCAAGGCTTGCACGAATAGCGCCGTAGTGATAAGCCGCCTTTTCATCGTAAGTGACTACTGTGAGGCGGGATATAAAATCTTCAACAGTTTTTAAATTTTTTTCAGGAAAAACGCTTTTTTCTGCTCCGTGGATCAGTTCGGCTAGTGTAATACTTGACACAACCATACGTCCTGCATTGATATTAAATTTTTCTAATACCTCAACAGGGCGACGTTTAATTACATAGATAGCGATATTAGTGTCTAACATATACTTAAACATTAAAACGCCTCACGTTCTGACTGGTGTTGAGATGCCCTTTCAGGTAGGAAATCATCGGTTGGGCATTCATCACTCATGAAGAAGCTATCCCAGACATTTTCTATCGGGGAAATGATTCTTTCTTTACCGATTGCTCTGACCGTAACGTTTTTAACATTATCAGGGAATCTAACATCAGCGGGTATCCTGACATTTTGTGTGCGGTTGCTTATGAAAACTTTACTTGAGTGCATATTTATTACCTCAGTCATATTGAATTAAAATAATTATAATCTGATTTATGTATATAGCAATGCTATATTGCATAAAATGGTGGTAAATTCTTCTTGGTAAAAAATTCCTTTAGCATCAATTCTCTGCGAGAGCTATGAGTAGCTGATAGATAGTATTTTTCTCTTGAGAAGGCTGAAATACGAGTGGTGGTTGGCTTTTAATAGACTTGGGCCATTTATACCTTGTGGCGAATACTTGATAACGGGAATAAAAACCCCTCGATGTTTTACCGTGAGGGGCTGTTATTGATATTTAATGTTTTCTTTAGTTTTTACTCATTTAATGCTTCGGCTTCTGTATTATCAGAAGCTGATTGAGAGCGGACTTTCGCAAAGAAGACAATCGTTACAATCACCATTGCCGCCAGGCCGATAATGACAGAGATATTCCAATCCAGGGCAAAACCTTCTGGCGCGAATGCCAGATAGGTGAAGCATACTGCGGTCATAAACATGGCCGGCAGGGTGGTGATCCAGTGGAATTTATCGCGGCGCAGCAGCCATGCTGATGCAGCCCACAACATAACCATTGCTGTAGTTTGGTTCGCCCAACCGAAGTAGCGCCAGATGATATTAAAATCGGTTTTGGTAATCAGATAACCGACAATAAACATGGGCACACTTAATAGCAGACGCTTGGTCATTTCTTGCTGAGAAATATTCAGGAATTCAGCAATAATAAGGCGGGCAGAACGGAATGCCGTATCGCCGGAAGTAATTGGTAGGATCACTACACCCAGGATAGCCAGAATACCGCCGACCGTACCCAGCAGCGAAGTGGAAACTTCATGAACCACCAGAGAGGCAGTACCCTGATCAATCACCGCCTGTAGTGCGTTAGTGTCTTCATAGAAGCTCAGACCCAGCGTACACCAGATCAGCGCGATAATACCTTCACCAATCATTGCACCATAGAACACAAAGCGGCCATTTTTCTCATTCTGCATACAACGTGCCATCAGCGGGGACTGAGTCGCGTGGAAACCAGAAATCGCGCCACAGGCAATCGTGACGAACAACAGCGGCCAAACAGGCAGGTCTTTCGGGTGAAAATTAGTGGTGAAATCCAATCCTTGTGAGTAGAAAGGTTTATCGCTCATAGCCAAACCAACCATTAGCGCAACAGACATAAACAGCAACAACGCACCAAATAGTGGATAGAGACGACCGATGATTTTATCAATCGGAACCAGTGTCGCGAGAATATAGTAAGCAAAGATAACGCCAACCCAGATAGCAATGTTATCCCAGCCTATAGCCTCTTTTAGTAAGTTGTTCAGTAAGCCTGCCGGACTCAGCACAAATACCACACCAACCAGCATCAGCAGAATGACAGCAAAGATATTCATGAAATGTTTCATGGCCTTGCCCAGCTCATTACCGACGATGACGGGTACTGACGCTCCCCGTGCACGAACACTGAGCATACCCGAGAAATAATCGTGTACTGCGCCGGCAAAAATACAGCCGAATACGATCCACAGCATGGCAAGTGGACCATAGAGGGCACCAAGAATCGGGCCAAAAATAGGGCCAACACCGGCAATATTAAGTAACTGAATTAACCAAACTTTTGGTGTGGACATCGCAACATAGTCAACACCATCTGCCATCGAAATCGCGGGGGTTTTTCTTTCCGGTCGAATGGTGAATATCTTTTCGACAATTTTGCCGTATATGAAATATCCAGCCAGAAGAAGCCCAATACAAAGGAGAAACCACAACATAAAATAACACCTTACTCTATTTTTTTGATCTGGAGGCTACTTTATCGTTTCATAAGAAAAATACCGTGAAGTAATTCGCTTTTTACTTTTTCGTACTGTTTTCTAATTAAAAATACGATTAAAGTAAAAAGTTATTAATTAACCAGGAGGTGGTCATGCTATATATCTTCGATATGGGTAATGTGATTATTGATATTGATTTTAAAAGAGTTTTAGCTGTCTGGAGTAATTTGAGCGGCACACCTCTTGCGACATTGACTAAAAGTTTCTCGATGGGAGAAACGTTTGAAAAACATGAGCGTGGTCAAATTACTGATCTGGAATTCGCTGATACTTTATGCCAGGAAATGAATATTTCACTCAGTTTTGAGCAGTTTGCTGTCGGATGGCACGCTATTTTTATTGATATTCGGCCTGAAATCATTCAGATAATGAATAAATTACGTGAAGCAGGGCATCGGGTTGTGGTGCTATCCAACACAAACCGTCTGCACCTGGATTACTGGCCGCATCATTACCCAGAAATTGCGGCATCGGCTGATTACCTCTATCTGTCCCAGGATTTGGCAATGCGTAAGCCTGAACCTGATATTTTCAAATATGTTCTTGAGGCAGAAGGTTTTTCACCGGATCAGGCGGTATTTTTTGATGATGTGCTGGAAAATGTGGAGGCGGCCAGTGCGTCAGGAATCAATAGTATTCATGTCATTGACCGGCAGACAGTGCCGGATTATTTCAAAACAATCGGTTTTTCTGAATAGAATTAGTCATTGAATGGAGAATCGGAGATAGTGCGTTGATGCTCATCTCCGGTAAGGAAAAATATGATTGCGTTAATCCAGCGGGTAACACAGGCAAATGTTGTTGTTGAGAACGAAATGGTCGGGGCAATTGGTCTTGGTCTGCTGGTATTGTTGGGCGTTGAAAAAGAAGATGATCAACAAAAGGCAAAACGGTTATGTGAGAAAGTGATAGGGTATCGGATATTCAGTGATGAGCAGGATAAAATGAATCTGAATGTCCAACAGGTTGGTGGCAGTTTATTGGTTGTTTCCCAGTTTACGTTGGCTGCTGATACTCAAAAGGGAATGCGCCCTGGTTTTTCTGGTGGCGCAAGTCCGGATAAGGCTGATGAGTTATATCGCTATTTTGTTGAACGATGTCGCCAAAGTGGTGTAAAAACAGAAATCGGGCGGTTTGCTGCCGATATGAAAGTCAGTCTGACAAACGATGGGCCAGTCACTTTCTGGTTGCAGGTATAGCCACGAAAAGCAGCCAGTTAAAGCACAATTACCCCCGATTACACATCATTATCAAAAGAAAGGGGCAGTTTCTATGTATCATCTGCGAGTACCTGAAACAGAACAAGAACTGGAAGCATATTATCGATTTCGTTGGGAGATGTTGCGTAAGCCACTGCATCAGCCTGTAGGCTCTGAGAAAGATGGTTATGACACCATGGCTCATCACCAGATGGTGGTGGATGAGAAAGGTAACCCGGTGGCGGTAGGGCGTTTGTATATCAACGCAGATAGCGAAGGGGCCATCCGCTTTCTGGCAGTACATCCTCATGTGCAAGGCAAAGGGCTGGGAAAACTGATCGCAATGGCTCTGGAGTCCGTTGCTCGTCAGGAAGGGGTTAAACGGGTAGTATGCAGTGCCCGTGAATACGCGGTAGATTTTTTCAGTAAACTGGGGTTCGAAAATCGCGGGCCAATTACCAGCCCGCAGACAACCCCGATTCGCCATTTTTTGATGATCAAACCTGTTGCGACACTTGATGATATTCTTCACCGGCCGGATTGGTGCAATGAACTGCAAAAAGCCTGGTACAGACATATTCCCCTCAGTGAAAAAATGGGGGTACGGATCTCTCAATATACCGGCCAGAGTTTTATTACCACGATGCCGGAAGCAGGGAATCAAAATCCTCACCAAACTCTCTTTGCGGGTAGCCTGTTCTCACTGGCAACGCTGACCGGTTGGGGGTTGATTTGGTTGTTGTTACAAGAACGCCAATTGGGGGGTGATATTATTCTGGCTGATGCTGATATCCGTTACAAAAAGCCTGTTATTGGCAGGCCAAAATCTGTTGCGGATCTTAAAAATATGAGCGGCGATTTGGCTCGCCTTGCTCAGGGCAGTAAAGCGAGAGTGAAGTTGGAAGTGACTGTTAGCGGTGATCATGGGCTAGGTGCCGTGTTTACCGGCACCTATATGGTACTGCCAAATGCTTACACGGCTATAGCTTGATAAGAAGCACGTTGCAGGAACAGGATATTTTCGTTTTGGTCTTAAATGCGGTAGCGAGAGCTGTTCAGGATAACAATTTGGATATGTTTAGTTTTGTCCGCTTGGTATTAACCAGAGTAACAAAGGAACGCCACATTCCTAATGCCACAACGCAGGCGGCGATCCGTGAGCTGGAAAGTGGTGGTGGTACAAGTGTAGGTACTGTAGATGAATTTTGGGATGAAATTTTTAAATAAAATATGCTCAAAACTATTTAAACTGTGATCTCATCCCAAATAGCCCAATTTTTGGGCTATTTGGTGTTACTAGATGTTTACACGGCTATAGCTTAATAATTGAGCATATTTCACAGTTTATGGTAGATATCTGCCCTTTATCGATAGTTTGAATTTCTTTGCCTGATTGTTTATCAGTAGCTTCAAGTGTGCCACTGATGGAACTTCTCACGTCGTCAGCAGAAAGATCTCCTTGTACCCGCAGAGTGAAATTGCCTTTGCCCTGTAATTTCAACGGAACCCAGCCCCATTGATGCAAAATAGCTAAATCCGCATCCATGCCCTGAAAACTTAAAGAGAATGGTTTCTGTATCTGTTGATCTACTGTGCCTTTAATTTTCAGTAACCCATCATCAACAGAGGCATCTAATTGGTCGAGGACGAGTTTATTTCCCTCTGTGTGTAATTTAAGGTAAGGGCGGTTTAATTCAACTTTGTTGAATGTTGCGCTGGTGGCACTCAGATTTGAAGAACCGCTCCAAATCCCCCATCTTCCATCTTTCAGTAATTCCACATTATGGACATAACCATTAAGAGCGGTAAGCTGGAATGGAAAATCGGGATTGATATCAATCAACATGCTGTTATTGATTGTTAGCCCGTTAATGGAAAAGCCGGATATCCACTCAGGCAATGATTGTTTCAGTAACTGATGCCAGTTTTGTGGCAAGGTATAAGTTAAACCAGCAACCGTTGCATTTGCGATTTTGAACTGTTTTGTTTGGTGGTTCCATTGCGCTTTAATGTGGAATAATCCCTTTTCCCAGCGGGCAGTAAGATTGGAAATATTGAGTTCATTTCCGGCAAGAAGAAGGTGACCAATAGCGTCGGTGACATGAAGATCATTTAGCGTCGTATCCATGACGTTGAAATCAATAATTCCTTCTTTCTCTTGCCAGTTCCCGTTAACCAAACCGACATTCTTTACTGAGGCATCCAGATAGTTAGCAGACCAGCTTTTACCTTCTAGTTTGGCATTAGTGAGGCTCAGATCTTTAATGTTCACTGCGGGTAGTTTACTGGCTTTCAGCCATAATTCTTCAAGTGTCATTGGAGTTTGCCAACGAATATCACTGATAAGTAAGTTATCCCACTGCCAGCGCCCATCGGGTAGACGTTGCCCATTCCCGGATACCGAACCGTGTGCCAATGTTGCACCAAATGAATTGATAATCAGTGTATTCTGTTGGCTATTCCCTTGCATAATCACCTTTTCAAGAGAAATATCATTTAAGTTCAGCTTATCGGCACTGAACTGAAATTTCCCACTCCCTGCCAATCCATCTGATTGAGGGTTCCAGGGAGTGATCCCGCCGGTAATATTTTGCCCTTGGATCTGCCAGTCTGCATTTTCTGACTGAATAGACATTTGATTGAGTTGCAGGATATTGGCGCTAAAAGGTAAAGATTTTTGCTGACCTTTTATCGCTAATTGGCCCTGTTGCAATAACAGACGGTGGAAATGACGCGGGGAAGTGAGTTGCTGCCAACTGAAATCGAATGCCACAACCTGAGCTTCTAAGGTAAAAGAGAGTTGTTTATGACTAAGGGCGATATTGGTGAATGTCAGGGTACGGGGTTGTGACCAGCGATGTTCGATATTGCCAATCTGAACTTGATAATCACTGTTATTACTGAGCCATTGACTCAATTCGCGAGCGCCCCAACTTGTCTGAATAACGACATAAAGAGTGACTCCTGTCAGTATTAGCAGTAATGACAGAGTAACCAGCAATTTCCCTAACCATCTCATCATCAGACTCCAGTTTAATCAGCTTATTACCTCCTTTTATGCCGTAATTTTTGCGTTCACTCAAGAGATGGTGAATAAAAATTATGAGCGAGGAGAAATTATTATTTGTAACACTTGCATAATTGAACGATAAAACCACAATACCAATAAATAACTATATTAGTTGTGAATTTTAATAATTTTCAGATATTAATTTTTACTTAATTGTATCTTTCGGCTCTCATGCTAAGTTGTTTTTTATTAAGGTGTTATTGGGTTTGTATGAATTGTTAATAATTATATTGTGTGATTAATATAATTATTAAATCTCTATTTTATTGTGTGGAAATATGGCTAATAACATCTGGATGAATTAATGTGTTAATGGATGGTTATAAGTGGAATAATGATATTTTCGTAATTCACTCTATTCCTTTCTCCGTTTGGCTGATTCTTGAAATAAGACTTCATAGTTCACTTTCACCCATCTTCCAGCAAATAAACAACGTAAGGAATCTATTATGTCAGAAAGCATGAAACAAAAGTTGTCGAATGAAAGCAGTATCCGTATGACCAGTCCACTTACTGGAAAGGAGTTCTTGGATGGACTAAACGATGGCCGGGAAGTCTGGGCTTATGGTGAACGTATCCACGATATCGCCCGCCATCCTGCCTTTCAAAATCCAGCCCGCGCTGTTGCGAAACTCTACGACGCTTTGCATGATCCCGTTCATCGTGACGTACTGACTACGGCTACAGATACCGGTAGTTGTGGTGTAACCCATCCTTTTTTCCGTATACCGCGCTCACAGCAGGATTTAATTGCTGATCGTGATGCTATCGCCGCGTGGGCTCGGATGAATTATGGTTGGTTGGGTAGAAGCCCTGACTATAAGGCCGCATTTCTTACCTCACTAGGCGTAAACCCGGAGTTTTATGGTGAGTTTGCTGATAATGCAAAGAACTGGTATGCCCGCTCACAGGAAAACGTGTTTTACTGGAATCATTCGATTATTAACCCGCCGGTAGATCGTCATTTACCCCCTGATGAAATTGGTGATGTTTGTATTCATGTTGAAAAAGAGTGTGATGATGGATTAATTGTCAGTGGCGCGAAAGTTGTTGCTACGGGGTCGGCGATCAGTCACTACAACTTTATTGGTCATTACGGCTTACCGATAAAGAAACGGGAATTTGCGTTGGTTTGTACCTTACCGATGAATGCGCCAGGTCTGAAATTAATTTGTCGTCCCTCTTACGCACTGGCGGCTGATAAAATAGGCAGTCCTTTTGATTATCCACTCTCTTCCCGATTTGATGAGAACGATACCATTATTATTATGGATAAAGTGAAGGTTCCTTGGGAGAACGTATTTATCTATGGAGATGTCAATAAAGTCTCGTTATTTTTTTCTGAATCGGGTTATTTTCATCGGGCTATGCTGCATGGTGTGACCCGGCTGGCGGTTAAACTTGATTTTCTTTGTGGATTAATTATTAAGGGTGTTGAAGTCACGGGTACGAAGGATTTTCGGGGCGTACAGACACGGGTTGGTGAAGTATTGGCATGGCGTAATATGTTTTGGGCTCTCAGTGATGCGATGATTAAATCTCCAGAGCCTTGGGGTAAGGATGCTCTATTACCTCGATACGAGTATGGAATGGCTTATCGTTGGTTTATGACGCTGGGTTACCCGCGGGTAAAAGAAATTATCGAACAGGATTTAGGGAGTGCCTTGATTTATGTTAACTCTCATGCCAGCGATTTTTCCAACCCGGAACTGTCTCCCTATTTGGATAAATACGTGCGTGGCTCCAATGGTTACAGCGCTGTTGAGCGAGTCAAGCTCATGAAACTGATTTGGGACTCGATCGGTACGGAATTCGCGGGCAGGCATGAATTATACGAGCGCAATTATTCCGGCAACCATGAAACTGTCAGAATAGATGTGTTACTGGCTGCCCAAGCCTCTGGCTTGGCGGATAGATGTAAGGGTTTTGCTGAACAGTGTATGAGTGAATACGATCTTGATGGTTGGATCGGTGACGATTTTATTTGGCCTTCCAGCCGCTAGAATATAAATCATCATCACGCACGATGATGAAATAAACGTGCGTGATGAGCTTGCTCACAAATTCTGTTATCTTGCATGATTCACTCTGGTCACATTTTTATATGTTTTAACTTGTGTTTGTTGCCGATTTTTTTTCTAATCCAGCGTTGCCTGCTTTTGGCGTTTTCTAAAGGATGAGTTTAACGTCGTAATAACTTACATAACTTTAACAATATAGCTGGGGTACATAGATGTATCATCTTGATGTTTATGGCACGCTCGTTGCGTCCGCATTAGTACTATTACTTGGGCGTAAACTTGTACAATCAGTCCCATTCCTTGAAAAATACACCATTCCTGAACCTGTTGCGGGTGGCCTGTTAATTGCTCTTATACTTTTAATACTTAAGCAAACGACCGGTTGGGAAATCAGCTTTGATTTGTCTCTTAAAGATCCTTTGATGTTAACTTTCTTTGCCACTATTGGCCTGAATGCGAATCTTTCCAGCTTGCGAGCGGGTGGTAAGGTACTTTTCACTTTTGTCTTTATCGTTGTTGGCTTGTTGTTGGTTCAAAACACCGTGGGTATTGTGCTGGCTGGACTGCTGGGGCTGGATCCATTAATGGGCTTGCTGGCGGGTTCTATTACGCTGTCGGGTGGTCATGGTACTGGCGTGGCTTGGGGTAAACTGTTCGTTGAGCGTTATGGTTTTGAAAATGCGTCAGAAGTGGCTATGGCCTGTGCGACGTTTGGTTTGGTGCTGGGTGGTCTGATTGGTGGCCCGGTCGCGCGTTTCCTGGTGAGAAATACAAAAACCCCAGGATTGAAGGCAGATGATACCGAAGTGCCGACGGCGTTTGAAAAACCTTATACCGGCCGGATGATTACACCGCTGGTTATGCTGGAAACTATCGCATTGATCTCTATCTGTCTGATGGCAGGTAATTTTGTGTCTGAGCTTATGCAAGGTACATGGTTTGAATTACCGACATTCGTCTGTGTATTATTTATCGGGGTTATCCTCAGTAACAGCTTGTCAGCGTTAGGTTTTTACCGGGTATTTGACCGGGCGGTTTCTGTGTTGGGTAACGTCAGTCTTTCGTTGTTCCTGGCAATGGCGTTGATGAGCCTGAAATTGTGGCAGATGGCATCTCTGGCATTGCCAATGTTAACCATTCTTGCGATACAGGCAGTTGTCATGGCGTTGTATGCAATTTTTGTTACCTATCGTGTGATGGGGAAAAACTATGATGCAGCGGTTCTGGCTGCGGGTCATTGTGGTTTTGGCCTGGGGGCGACACCGACTGCTATTGCAAATATGCAGGCGATTACCGACCGTTTCGGTCCATCTCATGTGGCGTTTCTGGTAGTGCCAATGGTAGGGGCGTTCTTTATCGATATCGTTAATGCGATTGTGATTAAACTCTATCTCTTGTTGCCAGTATTCCCGGCTGTGGCGGGGTAAGTTAGAAAGATACTGCGCCAGTTTTTTGAAAAAGGTGTTTCTGTTGGAATTAACCCCCAGCATGTAAACAAACTCCGCCAACGACTTGCTGTTATTAACGATGCAGAGGATGTAGGGGAAATCAATTTTCCTGGATACAACTTACATCCTTTGACGGGAGATAGGAGAGGGCAGTGGGCAATTACTGTTTCAGGAAACTGGCGTATTACATTCGAATTTATCGACGGTGATGCGTATATCGTTAGCTATGAGGATTATCACTAATGAAAATGTTCAATCCCCCTCATCCAGGCGAAATTATTGCTGATTCTTTGGAAGAGCTAGGCTTGGGAATTCGTGATCTTGCGCGGGCATTAAATGTTGCTCCGTCTACGGCTCAACGTTTAGTGTCGTGTAAAGCGGCAGTCACGCCAGAAATGGCGGTAAAGTTATCTAAAGTACTTGGTAGTTCTCCACGGTTGTGGTTGAAATTGCAAGAATCTTATAGCCTTGATAAAGCAGAAAAGACGGTTGATATTTCTAAATTGACTCCGTTATTTAAACCCCATTTGTCTCATGTCTAATATTTAGACATATATATGCAGGGGTTATTACTTAATACATATACGTATTAATATTGGAGTCGTTCACTGATAAAGTGAACTTCTCTAATAATCCGACATTCCGCACCCCATTCAGGAATAAAAAGACTCATATAATTGACCCAATATTTTCAACAATGCATTCTGGTATGGCTGCATTCCCGTCACCATCCGGTGTTAGTTCCTTCGAAGGTTAAAACCATTAAACTGCACATCATCATCCAGTCCGTTGAGGATCATCGCGAGGAAGGCATCCCCATGAGAGACGGTATGCTCTGAGTGTTTTGGGATAATGGAATCAATGATGCGAGGCAACCGAACTTCATGACAAAAAGCAGCGATAATACCCAAATGATCAAGACGTTTAATGACAGGCGCTGGCGTGGACATATTGACTTTCCGGCAAATAAAAGTAACAGATTAAAACTGGAGACTGCCGTCAATCTCATCAACCCAATAAATCCACAAAATATGCGAAAGATCACACTATTTTTAAATCAGGAATGAGGTGCAGAATGGCGGTTATATTTATACTAAATAATCTATCTCTTCGATAAATAAAGTACTTTGGCCTTTAGCTAAGGATAAAAAAATGAAAGATGACACTTTATATGACCCTATTGCACATCTTTACGAGAGCTTTTCAGATGCTGCTGACCATATCCAAGTAGAAATCAGAACTATCTTCAATTTGGCAGGAGATATACACGGAAAATCAGTGTTAGATTTAGCCTGTGGATATGGTCTCTTTAGTCGAGAATACAAAAATCGTGGTGCGTCACAAGTCATTGGAGTCGATATATCAGATAACATGATAGCAATTGCGAAAAGCAAATCACAACAATACGGTGACGATATCGAATTTCACGTAAGAGATGTCTGCAAGATGGAGTCATTTGGCGAATTTGACATAGTGAATGCAGCCTGGTTATTCTGCCATGCAGAATCTATTGAAGACCTTGAAACTATGTTCCGTGTCATTGCCGCTCATCTCAAGCCTTCCGGCAAACTAATTGCGTATACCTTTGAACCTGATTATCGATTAGAGAAAGGGAATTATGAAAATTATTGTATAAAAATTCTGAGTGAAGAGCCCGTGAAAGACACAACTCTCCTGAGAGCTGAATTTCTTACCACACCACCCAGCCCTTTCACTATGTATCGTTGGAGTCGTGAACAATATCAAACAGCGATCCAAAAGGCGGGGTTCAAACAATTTAGCTGGCAAAAACCAATGCTGTTAAAAAGCGATATTGAGGATTATCCCCTAGGTTTTTGGGATGATTATCAACGAAATTGCCTTGATACTGCTCTTGTTTGTCAGCTTTAACAAGATAATCCCCGAGATCCTCTGTTTTTCCTACACAAATCCCCCGATGAAAATCGAGGGATTTTTTTGAATTTCCCTCGTCCCGCTAAAATTTTTAGCCTGTTCTTATTCTCTCTAGAGGGTATATTTTTTCGTATGGTTTCTGTTTTATCATTCCGTGTATTCAAAATCGTAAAATAAGGTAGACAACGATGAAGCTTTTCAACGCCTTGGGATTTCACTGGGATCGGTCTGCTGTTCCTCTTATTGTTCCGATTCATTCCATTGAACGGGTATGTTTCCGTTTTCACCGGATGTTGCCAGAATTCGTTTGGGATGCCAGCGTGCTTGAAGGCAATCCTTTTACTTTCCCAGAAGTGAAGACATTATTGGACGGTGTAACCGTCGGTGGCAGGAAAGTTTCTGATCAGGAGCAAGTACTGAATCTCGCAGAAAGTTCCAAGCAACTGTTATTTATGGTGAAAAAAGGTCAATTTGAGTTGACCAAAGCTACATTTACTGAACTTCATAGTATAGTTGCCCGCAATGAAGCTTTGGAATGGGGGCGGTTCCGTGGAGAAGGGCAAGAGCAGAATTACACTCCCGATGTCAGTTTGGGTGAGTATGGTCGGCATACTCCGTTACCTACTGTACTTGGTGTGTCAGAATTGAACCGTGTTTTTCAAGAAGGTGTTGCCTTGCTGGGTGAGTGCCAGCCTTTTGAAAAAGGGGCCGCATTCTTCCTTTTCGGTGCGCTACAGCAATTCTTCTTTGACGGTAATAAACGTACTTCCCGTTTCATGATGAACGGTATTTTGATGTCGAATGGCATTGATGCAATCAGTGTACCTGCGGCAAAACTACATGAGTTCAACGAAAAGATGGTGCGCTTCTACCTGAGTAAAGATGCTACTGAAATGATGATGTTCCTTGTGGATTGTCACCCGGAAGCAGAGCAAATTCGTGCGGTGAATACACGAAATTAGCGATCACTGCGCCTAGCCTGTTTGGGATTCGTCCCGATATGTTTTCAATCATGTATTACCATAATGTGTACTTCGGTAACTAGCGTTCAATCCATGTTCTTTCCCCAAGGGGAGGGTGCAGTCAGGCCGCCCGTCGAAGCAGGAACCAGACACTGAGCAATCAGTCGTCACCCACTAACGGGGATCCCCCTCCTGAGTCACGAAGTGCGAAGGTGGGGGAGGATGTCAAGTGTAATTCATTTACCAGCGATTCTATACTCCACTTATAGCAAAAAATTTTTATTGCATTACAAATGTCATGCAATAGAATGCAATACAAATGTCATTACAGGAGATAACGTTATGAGTACTATTCAGATCAGAGTTGATGAAGAACTTAAAAAAAGTGCGTATCAGACATTTGAGAAACTGAACTTATCGCCATCCGATGCGCTGCGTCTCTTTCTGCGCTATGTTGTAGAGCATGAAAAGCTGCCGTTCGCTGAAGTTTCCGTTATGGTGGCAGATCATGATGAAGATGCAGACATCTTAGCAGTGGTGCGTGACCGTCTTAAAAATCCCGCTAGACGTATCAGGGTAAACCTTGATGATATTTAATATCGACTTCGACGAACGAGCCCTGAAAGAGTGGTACAAACTGGATCAAAGCATACGCGACCAGTTTAAAAAGAAGCTACGGAAGTTACAGAACAATCCCTATATTGAGTCAGCTAGATTACACGGTGATCTGGCTGGCTGCTTTAAAATTAAGCTCCGTTCTTCAGGCTTTCGTCTAGTTTACCAAGTGATAGAAGAAGAGATCGTAATATGGGTGATTGCTGTTGGTAAACGGGAAGATGCGAAAACTTATGAGATAGCTTGTAAACGAATTGTATAATAAATATACCACAATGAAATTGTCCCGATGCTGGGTGATAAGATTGAGGGCTTCGGTCTGACAATGCAGAGCATCCTAGCGTGATGATATTCCAATTACCGACACTGGCAGGCAAAAAACTCAGGGATATCAGCCGCAAAAACAACCACGATGAGGTGCTGGATTTCACCTGTCGGCGTGGCCGATTCGAATTTCGGGTTATCCGGCGCAGCCTGGCGAGACGGTTTTTGCCTTCAATCTCCTTTCTCAAGGCAGCCAAAAATGTTGATGTCTGGTTGTTGCCGATATTGGGCGCGATTATTCATCATGCCGGGTCGGAAATTGATCTAAAGTTTAAATCAACCAATTAAATCCCTGAAACGATAGTATCTAAAGCTGCCATGATATCGGAGTGAATACCCGGCATAACACAGACGATATCCGCAGCTTTTAACTTGCTCTTTGCTACCGTTGTCACTGACTTTGTAATAATGACATATTGATCACCTTTAATCTTAATCACTGGCGTTAACGTTTTGACGCGTAAATTTTTATCTGACAGCAGAGCAATCGGCATTATTACCCGTGAATCATAATCGTCTAATAGGTCACTCTGAATGTCGATAATGAAAGGGTATTGCGCCCTCGATTTAGGGATTTATTGCGGTAAACGGCGTACTGAGCTATCAAATAACCCCGTATTCATCATCATCGGTAAATAGCCCTGCACTACGCTCAAATTCATTGAAAGCGTCGATACCGGCTTTGTTTTCAGCTTTCCATTGCTGTCTTCTTTTCTCACGAACAACATCGGACAACATTTTATCTAGTGTTGCTGATAAGTTGATCCCTAAATCACGGGCTTCATCTACCACCTCATTCTATTTGGAATATTAGCTCTCCCGTCTTGTTATTACCAAAATTACTTTTTAAATAAAAATTAAAAGACAATAACTTCATGAAATAATTTGCAATGTAAATCCTAAAAAAACCAAAACAACTCACTTTTTTATAAACAGAAAAGATATTACGCCCTCATGGTAATTTTTATTCTTTGCTTTACAGCCAATCATTACAAAATCATGTTATATATTTAAGTTACATGTTTACGTATTAATAAAATTAGCCATAAAGATATATATCCCCGCTAAATTCTGTCGCTCAAGTCTCATAATTTTAATTTTTACTCTTTATCGATAGAAATAATCTGAGAATAACTGCCTAAAAATCAATTTAGCATTAACCTATAGTTATCAGCCAATAAAATTTTTCTATTATATTATTAATCAAATGTTGGGACTAAACACCTAGTCTGGAAATATCTTTATCAGTCAAGCAGAAAAACAAGTATTAGGGGCGAAAGTAAATAGCTCAGGAATGGAATCTCCATTCCTGATTATGGCGATTTAATTGGGTCCAGCTCTCATTTATTTTTCTTGATGAGATATATTAGTGCCGCTATCTTGTACATGATCATTAAAAACAATAATAAAACTGTTGTGAGAAGCAGAATATGATTTTTCAGTATCTCGCTGTATTACTGACAATATAAAACCATGCGTATCGGATAGATCCCACACCTTTACATCTTCACAATCAATATCTAAATATTTTTCTTTACCCTCTTCCCCATATTTACTAACCGAAACTTTAATTGGTTCACTTGAGAGATTTTTAACGTAAATCATAAATCCTCCACTATATCAATAATTAAATTGAGAAAACTAGTGCAATAATAGACGTTTTTTAGGCAGATGGTATCGAATAAATAAGATTTCATAATACCGATACAGTAGGTCTATTCGATTGATTATCTCAAAAGGGCCTCTCTGATGTCTGATGAACCGCTTTGTGCTATGCATACCGCAACCCTTACTGTGTAAGGTGTTGGCAAGGTGTATCACTATTTTGAAAAGTTATTTATAAAGGAGATATCCGTTCGCCGTTATTTTTAATATTGTTATAATCAATAGTCATGTAGCTATTTAATCTTATTGAATACAACATTGGAGCCTCGCCCTCGAATACTACTGACATTAAAAAACCGCGCCTATCTACTCTATCCCATTGAACTACCTCTCCTGTATTAATATCAACATATTCGTCATCATCTTCTTCACCACTCCAATTACTAATTGCAACTTTGACCACCTTATCTGAAATATTTTTGGCGTAAATCATGTGAAACTCTCCATTACATCAACGTAGATTTATTTGGCGATAATTCAAAAATACCCTAATATGTACCATAATGAAATTATGGTTAAGTTAAGTATAGATAAAAAACCAACAAACAAAACGACTATTTGCGTGACTTCTATCAAAGTTTTATACTTCGAAAGGGAAATATCTAAAATATGAAATTACATTCATTGGGTTAATGGCGATATTTGTTATCTAAACTTAGCAACTCAATATTACATTGTTGTAAATATAATAATTGTCATTAATATAGAGGAATGACAATTCCCTATCATAGATTTATATCTATTCCCGTTTTAACCTTCTAGCATAACGTTGCGCTAATACCGCACACACCACTAACTGAATTTTAGCAAAATCCACCTTATATCCCCGCCCGCACTGGATGAGGGTTTACGGCGGATTTTGCTAAATTCTTCTGCCTAAATCTGGTAGATTCACCTGATTTTATTTATTCTTATAATTCGGCTTTTCATTCCTCAATAAATAATACATTACCAATTAAACGGAATAATTCAAAAAAAGCTCTGTAGCAGAGCATCTTAATAATTGGATAAAACCAGATATCCCTATTTTTGGCGGTGTTGAGAAACGAAAAACCCGCTCTGATATATTCTCAATCACGCATTACCATAATGTGTGCGTTCCGGTAACCAGCGTTCAATTAGGGCGATGGCATGTTCCGGGTAATGCTGGTGAATATGTCGGGCAATACGCTGTACTTCCGGCAACATACTCTGATCTCTTAGTAAATCAGCAACCTTAAATTCGGCATTCCCTGTCTGACGTGTTCCCAATAATTCACCGGGACCACGAATTTCTAGATCTTTCTGTGCGATAACAAACCCATCATTACTGTCTCTAAGCACTTGCAGGCGTATTCTTGCGGTACTGCTTAAGGGAGTTTTGTAAAGTAAAACACAATGAGAAGCGATAGCCCCACGGCCAACTCGTCCGCGTAATTGATGCAATTGCGCCAGTCCAAGCCGTTCCGGGTTATCAATAATCATCAAACTGGCATTCGGCACATCCACACCCACTTCAATAACCGTTGTTGCGACCAGAAGCTGTAGTTCTCCACGTTTGAAAGCTTCCATTATTTCCTGCTTTTCTGCGGCCTTCATTCGGCCATGTACCAATCCGACTTTCAGTGCCGGTAAAGCAAGAGTGAGCTCTTCACTGGTGGCTTGTGCCGCTTGAGCTTCCAGCACCTCAGAATCTTCAATCAGCGTACAGACCCAATAGACTTGTCTATTTTCATCAAGACAGGCGTTTTTGATCCGTTTGATCACCTCTTCACGACGTGTATCCGGGATTGCAACCGTTGTGACCGGCGTTCTCCCCGGTGGCAGTTCATCAATAACAGAAGTATCAAGATCCGCGTAAGCGGTCATTGCCAGAGTACGGGGAATCGGGGTTGCCGTCATAATCAGTTGGTGGGGATGAAAGCCTTGCTCACGCCCTTTTTCCCACAAAGCCAGACGTTGATGAACACCAAACCGATGTTGCTCATCAATAATCACCAGCGCCAGACCGGAAAATTTAACCTGTTCTTGAAACATAGCATGTGTACCAACAATCATAGCGACTTGCCCATTGGCAATGGCTTCTTGTTGTTTCTGACGTGCTTTCCCTTTTTGTTTACCCACCAGCCAGCCGATCTGAATCCCCAAAGGTTCCAGCCATTGCCGGAATGTATTTGCATGCTGTTCTGCCAGCAATTCAGTCGGTGCCATCAGGGCAACTTGTTTGCCATGTGCAATGGCCCGCAACGCAGCCAACGCGGCAACCAGCGTTTTTCCTGAACCAACATCTCCCTGAATCAATCGCATCATCGGAACATCTTTTGCCAGATCTTGCTCAATTTCCGCTACAACCCGTTGTTGCGCGTGAGTTGGCGTAAATGGCAGACGGTTGAGGAATTGCTGTTTTAACTCGTTTTCAGCCGGTAGCGATTGAGCGTGATGGCGTTGTGCGCCAGCTCTGACTGCCAACATACTCAGATGATGAGCGAGAAGTTCTTCCAGAATGAGGCGGTGATGAGCCGGGTGTTTGCCTGTTTCCAGCTCCGCCAGCGCAATATCTGGTGGTGGGCGGTGCAGAGTATGCAATGCTTGTGACAGGCTGATCATGGAACGGCTTAACGCTCTCGGCAGGAGTTCGTTGATCGCACAGGTATCAAGCAATTTCAGAGCCTGATCAATCAGCTTGCGAAGAGCTGCCTGACGAACACCTTCCGTCGTGGGATAAATAGGCGTTAATGTTTCCTGAAGCTGTACGTTTCCAGCATGATTTTGGATTTTATACTCAGGATGGATAATTTCCGCGCCATGAATACCTTTTTTGATTTCACCGTAGGCAACAACCTGTTTCCCTTTTGCCAGATTGTTTTTTATTGCTGCGGTGAAGTTAAAAAAACGCAGTGTAAGCACACCGGTACCATCACTGATTTGGCAAGTCATCATTCGGCGGCGGCCAAAAACAACATTGGTATGGAGGATTTCACCTGTGACTGTGGCATGGATACCCGGTAAAAGATCATTAATCGTATAAAGGCGTGTTTGGTCTTCATAACGAAGCGGGAAGTGCAGCAGCAGATCCTGCAAATTAATCAGTCCCATTTTTGCCAGTTTAGCTGCCTGACTTGCCCCGACGCCATGCAGGGATGTTAAAGGGATAGCATCAAGCAGTTGGCCTTTCATACGATTTTTTTCTCCATTGATTGTGTGGCAGTCCATCCTGTTTTACCGGGCACGTTTGGGCCCGGTTCATTATCCATAATAATACAGACGGGTTTAACGTAATCAACGGAATATTCCCCCCAATAACGGGGTGAAAATCATACTGATATGCCGTGGTAAGCTCCTGTAACAGTCAAGGTCATATATTCTTGTATATCAATTAAATTCAACAGCGTGATCTCATAGTGATAAAAAAATAATCAAAAAAAGGTGTTTAAATTCTACCTCTCATCTGTATAACCCTCTGTAGCCCCAGTGAACAACATGCCATTTGGGCAAATTAATGGTGTGCATTTTATCCCCGGGTTTTGTCTGTTCTTGGTTTGTGTCTCGGAATTGAGGGCGGGTCTGTCAGGGGATAATAGCTGGGTTGTGCTATCAATATATTTGGGAGAAATAATCATGGGCCAAAGAAAATATCTGACTCAGTCAGAAGTGGAAAGCCTGTTGGAAATGGCGAAAGTCGGCGCTAATCCAGAGCGGAACTACTGTTTGGTGTACATGAGTTTTATCCACGGCTTTCGCGTCAGCGAAGCCAGACATTTACGGTTATCTGATATGGAGTTGAAAGAACGATGCCTGTATATCCGGCGGCTAAAAGGCGGATTTTGTACTAACCATCCTCTGTTGCTCCGTGAGGTCCGGGCGATTAAGGCGTGGCTCAAAGTGCGCAAAACTTTCTTGGGGGCAGATAGTGATTGGTTGTTCTTGTCACGTTCTGGGAAGCCGCTTACGCGTCAGCGGATTTACCAGATTATTAGTCGATTAGGGCAATTGGCGAATATTGCCGTTGTTTCGCATCCGCATATGTTGCGCCATGCCTGTGGTTTTGCCCTTGCGGACCGGGGAGTGGATACCCGGCTGATACAAGATTACCTTGGACATAAAAACATTCGTCACACTGTACGTTATACAGCGAGTAATGTTGAACGTTTTCAAGGAGTTTGGGGTGTGAAAGGTAAGCGTTGATCGTTACATTTAGGACCATTTTGACAATCAAGATAGACTTGTCATGAAACTATACTGAAAGTTTTCTAATAAAAAAAGATACAGAATTGTATATCTTTGTAAAGCATTATGTATCTACCCTGACCGAACAAAAATAACTCAATTCGTCTGCTTTTAACACATGCAAATCCCAATCTCTTAGGTCCCTTGCTTGAAATTGTTGCTCTTATTTTTCGGAGACAACAACAAAATATCCTTAAATTTTGATGATTACCGTTAAGTTGTTTCGGTAATGCTGTATTTTCATACTAAAATACCAAAGTTTATCTCAATTGTCAAAATGGTCCTAAGTGACAAATTTATGTACAGCTAAGTGTTGCTGTTTATCAGCAAATGGTATGTAAAGTTAAGTCTGATTTTTGATCTATAGTTAAGCGAGATTAATGAAATGAAAAAGATATTAAAGATAAGCGTCGTGGCGGCGTTGGTTTTGGGTGCAGTTTCGACTGCTAATGCGGCGAAGAATGCTGTGGTAACAATTTCTGGCATGGTTTTGGCTGCGACGTGTGATGTCACTACCCCTGGTTCAGGCGGTAGGGTGGATACAGGGAACTATCAGAAAACAGCATTTAAACCTTCGAAAGATCATTTTCCAGAAGCAGGTATTGGGGTTTATGTACCTGAGAGTGAAAGACATTTTTCTATTGCTCTTGCTAATTGTGATGAGGAAAACAAGGAGGCAGATAAGGTTAAGTTGTACGTGACAGGCAATACGCTTAGTAATTCGGGTGGTTATATCTTTAATGCTGAGAAAGATAAAGAGGCAGGTATAGCACTAACTTATAAAGAGGGTGGGGCCGTAAAGACTGTTAAAGCCGAAAGTACAATCCCTGTGCACGTTGCTGCTGTGGCAAAACCGACTGATAAACTCAAGGTCAATGATAGTGCAGTGGATTTCACTGCGTATATGGTAGCAAAGGCCGAACCTACAGCAAGTCAGACGATTGACGTGCCCATTACCTTCTCCTATGCATATAACTAGTTGTTTGTAGTCTTGGCCTGAGGAGCACCTCCTTGGGCTTCCTTTAATGAAAAATCACAGTTAGTTGAATGGTGTCTTTTATAGGCAACGACTGGTTGAGTTCAGGCATGAGAAAAAAGTAATGATCAATAAACTCCGGCTTCCTAACATCGTAGTAAAAAGCCTTGTCTTGGGCATATTTTTGTTTGCGTCACAGAGCTGGGCTGAAGGCGGATTTGGCATCAACGCGACACGCATTATTTTTTTACAGGATAAAGCTGAAGCAACAGTCTCGGTGCGTAATACGACAACTAATATCCCTTACTTGGTGACGGCTAAAGTCAGCACCACCGTTGATGGCAAGGGTAAAACACCATTTTATGTCTCACCACCTTTGTTCCGTTTGGACCCTCAAGGGACCAATACGTTGCGCATCTTGGGTGATACCAGCCAGTTACCGACCGACCGGGAGAGTGTCTTTTATTTTAATGCTACTGCCATTCCCGGTAGTAATGCTCCGGGCCGGCGCTTTGAAAGCGCTCAGGTTAACGGTAGGCTGGCCTATGCCATCGGCAATACCATCAAACTATTTTATCGGCCAACGGGATTAGTGGGAACGCCAGAGCAGGCATACAAAGCACTGCGCTTCACTCATGCTCCTGGTGGCGTTCAAGTCAGTAATAATTTTCCTTATCACATCAGCTTTACGCAGATCAAAGTTGCTGGTGTACCTGTGAAGTTTTCTGATAGTCATCCGCAAATGCTGGCACCTTTTAGTACCCATGTTTACCCCGCTCAAAATAATCAGAACAAAAAGAAAGTGGAATGGGCGGTGATTAACGATCTCGGTGGAGGAGATAATTTCAATGGCACAATCCAATAAAACCGGTATCTCAATGGTTCTGTATGTACGCAGGTACCTGAGTTACATCGGTATGGCGGGGGTTTTGTGGCTTTTTGCTACTCCTTTGTGGGCGAAGAATTCTGCCAATGCCAAGTTTAAGGCCACAATCACCCAAGGGACGTGTGATGTCTCTGCGAGCGACAGCAATATCGAACTCGGTACTGTGCAATTTAAAGACGTAGAATCAGGCAAAATCAACAAGGAAGCCTATCTGACGCTGAAAAATTGCACTGCTGTGGTCAATAAAGACAGTATTACTCCCACGATCACCGTTACCGGCGATCACGTTGATACGGATGAAACGCTGTTTCGTAATCGTGATAAACAAAGCCCGGCAATGGGCGTTACTGTGCAATTGAAGACACTCAATGGCGGGGAGTGGTCCTCGGATTTGAAGAACGGTGTCCCGTTTCACTTGGCTAACAAAGGCACAATCGTAAATGACCGCGCTCCTTCTGTTTCTGTGCCAGTCAAGTTTTCACTGATGTGTGCTCAAGTCGCCGGTAAACAGGCAGCTGACTGCAAAAAGACAGGCAAAATCAGCGCAACGATGACATTCACGTTTGATTATCGCTGATGTTATCGGCATTGCAGTGCGATATCTGTTAACAGAAAGAATCATAGAATTAATTTGAGGCAAGTACGATGTTTGGGACAGGACAAGAAAAAAATAGGCTAAATGACCCGTTAGTCTGTCTGATCAAGGGCAGATATGCGGTAATGCGCTGCTTCTGCTGTTCTATCTTGGTTCTATTGTTTCTGGTGGGCAGTGGGGCGGCTGAGGGGCATTTAGTTACAAACACGAGTGGAGTGGATGTGCAGATTAGGGCTTCGATTATTCCAGATCCTTGTGATATAGAGATAAGTGGCCTAAGTGGCGGAGGTACCTTGGATTTTGGTTCGTTGTCGGCAGCGAGCTTTGCAAAGCCAGGGGATATATTAAGCCCTCATAAGCTTCAATTGAAGTTGACTAATTGTGGCTATCCGAATGCCAATACTGACAGTATTCCCGAGATATTTGTGGAAGGTACTACCATCAACAACACAGTAAACATGTTCCGTGATTCTGATGGCCCTGATAGTTCTGAGGGATTTGGATTTGTTCTCATGTATTCAGCCATGTCGGATGATGGGGGGGACGAGATTAATTGGGATAACTTAATACCCGCTGTAGTTCCTACATCGCTAGACGCTCTTGGTATTGAAATTGATGACCAGCAGGCGGAAGTTCCTCTAGTGGTAGCGATTGCCAGGGAGCGGCAGGGTGATGTTATTCGACCTGGTCAATTACATGCGAGTGTCACTTTTACATTTCTCTATCGGTGAGGGTGATTTATCACGGAGGATACCAAGTGGGAAATGAGAGATAAGGGGCGTTGGATGAAAATGAATAATAAAAAATTTATGAGCAGTTGTTTCATAGGGTATCGCAATCGGACGAAGTATTTGTTGCTCGTCATGATGATGGTCGGGTTGAGTGTCAATCTGGTTCTGCCGGTGCAAGCTGCCACTGACCCGAGTGACCGGCAAGTCGACACAGCTCATTACGTATTGGACGGTTTTCTGTTGCCTCCGACTTGTGTGCTGTCAGTGAATGGCGTGTCCGATGGTATCTATCCTATGAACTACGAAAAACCTTACAGGGCCAGTCAGTTCAAGGATGGTGCATCTCTGGAAGAAACGAGAAGAACGTTAACATTCACTCTGTCGGGTTGTAATCCGGCACCTCTCAAAGGGGACGGTTCTCAAATTAGAAAGCAACCGACTCTGCTCGTATCGGGTCCTAAGGACCCTGATAGTAACAATCCTTACCTTTTCTGGGCGCCAGTTTCTAGCGCTAAGTGGGTGGGGTTTTTGCTGACAAAAGAAGGGGGCGTTAACCCGGTATCAGTCGCGGTGAAGTCTAACGTGGACCCGGCACGCTTCGACTTTGAACCGAACCGTGATAAGAACGATGGTCAAACCATGACATTTTCCGTGGTTATCGCTGGTGATAAAGGACATCGAGTGGTCGGAGGAGACCTATTGACTAAGATACATTTTGAGTTTGAGTATTCGTGATAACTAAATTCAGGTATGCCTGATAACTGTTGCCAGAAGTGAAGTGGAAGGTATGAATATAAAAGCGTGGATAATGGGATTATTGGGGCTATGGGCAATGATGGCGTTACCAGCTCATGCGGGTCTGATGCTAGGACAGACGCGGCTGGTTTATCATCAAAGTGACAAAGTACAAAGTATCTCGTTGCAGAATTCGGGTGATGGCGCGTATCTGATACAAGCGGCAGTGACCTCATGGGATGATACCAAGACTCGGTCATCGGCGTTTACTGTGCTGCCCCCCTTATTTCGTCTAGAGGGTAACAGCACGAATGTGATGCGCGTTATCCGTACCGGTGGTGATTTCCCGGCTGATCGTGAGTCACTGTTTCGTCTTCGCATCAATGCGATTCCTGCGGGGGTAGCTCCCCGTGAGTCTGATGGGCAACAGGATAAGGTTGATGCATCTTTGTCTATCTCGCTAGGTATGAACATTAAATTTATTTACCGGCCAGATAATCTACCGATGACACCGAGACAGGCGTATTCCCGGCTGACATTTACGCGAACCAGCAATACCGTCGTGGTGGTTAATCCGACGCCGTATTACCAAACGTTTTCCTGGCTGAACCTGGCGGGTGAAAGCATAAACCTGAATAAAGCGCCATCCATGTTAGCGCCTTTTGGTCAGGTGACTTATTCCCTGACAGGCTTGGCAGGGAAGGCAGGTAAAGCGGCTGATAAGGTGACGTGGGCGATGATGACCGATTTCGGGGGAGAAAGTCAGCCGCAGAACGGTATATTGCAGAGCCACTAAGTCATGTTTTGGACTGAGTCATATTTTTGGGATGAAGAAACACTACATGGCATGAATGGGATGCTTCAATGAAACAGATATATACAGCGGTGTTGTGTACTTTGTTAATGATCTTGCCTGTATCGCGACTGAAGGCAGAGCTACAGGGGATGTTTATAGATGAGCCGCGTGTGATCTACCTTGAGTCATCCAGCAACGGTGCCATGTCGACTTTCAGTAATAACAGTGACGATAACTACCTTATTCAGTCAATGGTACGGGAAATGGATCCAAAGAGCGGTTTACCGACAGCGGTTAATGCACCGTTTATCGTTATTCCTCCTCTGGGCAAGGTGAATGCGCACAGTAGCCAAGTACTGAAAATCCTTCGCACTGGTGGGGATTTTCCAAAAGATCGGGAATCGGTGTTCTTTCTGAATGTGCGTCTGTTGCCTGCCGAGAAGGAACATTTTACGCCAAATAACCTTATCCAGATGAAAATGGTCATGGTTTTGGCGGTGAAGTTGTTCTATCGCCCGAAAGGATTACCAAAAGAGGGGGTTACTGGAGCAGTCAAGCAGTTACAGGCATCGGTCAAGGGAAATACTGTGACTCTAACGAATCCGTCTCCGTTCTGGATAACGTTGCAGACTTTGAAGGTGAATTCGTTTGCTGTGCCTGTTGGGAGTTTGTTCAGTATGGTGCCGCCATTGAGTCAGCAGAGCTGGTCACTGCCATCGGGTAAAACACTACCGGGCAGTCATGTCACCGTATTGTGGCGAGCTATCGATGAATTTGGTTTAAATACCGGTGAAGAGAGCAGGTCCGTTGTTGTCTCTGGCAGCAATTAGCCAATAGTGAGTGGCGTTGCAGATATCAACAGAAGATAGGTGAGCAACGGACCTATTATTAAATAATAGAGATGGCAATTAAGAATGAAAGTAATAATTCCGGCAATAAGCCGTCGTTCAGAACGTCGGTCTATTTGTCGTATAAATCCAGGTATTTCCACCGCGATGGCCTTGTCAAAATGTGGAATAAGATTGTGCCTTTCTCCGGTTTTTTACCGGATGATGCTGGTATTACTGGCGGGTTGGCATACTCAGGTAACAGCGCGTGACTATTTTGATCCTGCTTTATTGGAGTTTGGTCAAAGTTCAGGGCAAAAGGTGGATTTATCACAGTTTGAAACTGCGGGTGGTCAGGCACCGGGAACTTACCGAGTTGACATCTACATTAATGGTACTTTCTTTGATTCACGCGATGTTACGTTCCAGCATAATGGTACTGCTGGTAGTAACGCGCTGGTTCCCGTACTTACCCCGAATTTATTGGAGGCGGCGGGTGTCAATGTGAATAGTATTCCGGCATTAAAAGCATTGCCGGCGGATAAGCCAATGGGGAGTCCATTAAGCAAATTCATTCCTCAGGCCACGGCTCATCTGGATTTCTCTCAGATGAAGTTGAGCTTGAGTGTTCCCCAGATAGCGATGAAACCTTTGGAGAATGGTCTGGTTGATCCAAAGTTATGGCAAGAGGGGATCCCGGCTTTTTTATTGAATTACAATATTAATGGCAATCAGAACCGACGCTCACAATTTGGCAATAAACAGACGAGTCAGAGTCTGTTCGGTAGCTTTAATTCCGGGTTGAATTTGGGGGCTTGGCGTCTTCGTAATACTGCCACCTATTCTTATAATTCTCAGACTTATAATTGGTATGACTCATTTAATGATGCAGCGAAGAAAACGACACAATCC
Source organism: Photorhabdus sp. RM323S (assembly GCF_042879375.1). Taxonomy (NCBI): domain Bacteria; kingdom Pseudomonadati; phylum Pseudomonadota; class Gammaproteobacteria; order Enterobacterales; family Morganellaceae; genus Photorhabdus; species Photorhabdus sp. RM323S. Next base: position 24,256 of record NZ_JBHFKZ010000030.1, on the reverse strand, counting down.
CAGCAAAGGTGGAACTTCTTACAAACCTATTTGCAGCGTGATGTAGTCGCGTTACGCAGTGATCTGACGATAGGGGATACCTCGACTGGCTACGTGGCGAGTCAGGTATTTGATGGTTTTCCTTATCGGGGTATTGGACTTGCCACCAGTGATTCCATGACACCCGGTAGTCAGAGTGGTTTTGCACCGATTATTAGCGGGATAGCTAAATCCAATGCACAGATTACGGTGACACAAAATGGCAGCGTGATTTACCAAACCAACGTCGCGCCAGGCCCATTTCGTATCACCGATCTGGTGGGGAGCAGTACCGGCGGTGACTTACAGGTCACGATAACCGAGGCGGATGGTACTCATCATGGGTTCAGTCAAGCCTATTCTAGTTTGCCCATGATGCTGCGGCAGGGGCAATTTAAGTACGAAGTGGCAGCCGGGCGCTATCGTGCGGGGGGATACAACAATCGTAAACCGGTGTTTGGCATGGCCTCGATGATTTACGGTCTGCCTGGCAACGTCACACTATACGGTGGGGGTTTGGTGGCGCAATCGTACCAGTCTGCGGCGCTGGGGACTGGGCTTTCCCTTGGTATGATGGGGGCGCTATCTGCGGATGTCACGACGGCTCGAACCCGGTTGCAAAATGCGACTAACTTCCTGCGCGGGGAGTCTTACCGTGCTAAATATTCGAAAAGTATGTTGACTACCGGCACGACAGTGGATTTAACCGCGTACCGCTATTCCACCCGTAATTATCTGAGTTTTTCGGATGCGAATACCCAAGGCTACAGTGTTTGGGGAGAAGTTCCCTCTTGGATGTCTGAACGGCGGCGTAGCAGTTGGCAAACGAGACTCAGCCAGTCATTGCCCGGTAATTATTCCCTGTGGCTCAGTGGTCGGCGGGATAACTACTGGGGCAGCTCTAAAACCAATACCACGCTGTCGATGGGATTGAATGGTTCTTTCTACCGTGTGGGCTGGGGGCTTAATTACAGCATTGATCGCATGAGAGGTAATGGTGATTGGCCTGAGAACCGGCAAATTTCGTTGAACGTGAATGTTCCTCTGAGCTTGTTTGGCTCCTATGCGGCCCTGAATAATGCGTATGCTAATTATAATTTCTTCCGTGATAGTTCTGGGCGTAGTAATAGCCAGCTAGGGTTGAGTGGCTCAGTACTGGATGACAATAGTCTGTCCTGGGGCGTATCACAAAGCCAGGCTAATCAAGGACAAGGAAACAGTGGATCCGTGTCGATGGGATACAATGGCTCTGTCGGGCAAGCGAGCTTGGGATACAACTACGATTCACAAGGGGGACGTAGTGTGAACTATGGGTTTAGCGGAGGACTGATTGCTCATCAGTATGGTGTCACCTTGGCATCGCGTATTGGCGATGCTGCTGTGTTAGTGCGAACAGCGGGGGTTGGAGGTGTGCGTGTGATGAACTCCAACTTGGCTACGACTAATCGCTGGGGGTATGCGGTTATGCCATATGCCAGGACGTACAGCCGTAACAGTATCAGCTTAGACCCGTCATCGCTGCCTGAAGGGGCGAATATGGAGCAAGGCAGCAAGAACGTATTCCCGACTAAGGGGGCTGTTGTGGTCGTGGATTACCCCGTACGTGTTGGGCAGCAATTGCTGATGAATCTAACCTATCACGGTAAACCTGTACCGTTTGGAGCAATGGCGGGGCTGAAAGGGGAGGCAGATACAAATCTGGCGGCGATAGTGGGAGATGGTGGGCAAGTGTACCTGAGTGGTATGCCGTCTAAGGGGGTACTGAAAGTGAAGTGGAGTAATGCACCGGATAGCCAGTGTGAGGTGACATTTAACCTGGGAGCACCTCCGGTAAAGAAGAAAGGCGATAAGAGTTGGAGTCCAATGAGGCAACTGAACGAAACCTGTCGTTAAAAAGGGATGCTGTATGGTGACAATCTGCACGAGCAATCCAGTGCAGAACATAATAACCAAAAGAAGAGGGATCCCTGAGAGGTGGATGTATTCCGGCTGAGACGGGGTGATGGCAACGAATGAGAAGTTTTAACAGGACAATTGGGGAGTAATCCTTGGTTGGGTATCGCATGAATATGAATGAAATGTTTATTAACAGGATAGTGCAGGCGGTTGGTCGGATGGTAGCTTATTGTTGCCAGTGGCCGACATGGGCAGGCGTGATATGCCTATCTGTGGGTATCTTTTCTTCCTCCTCGGTACTTGCTACACAAGTAGAATACTGGAACGCAGCGGCAGTCAGTGATGCGCTTGGGCCTCGGCAAGCAGTGCCGTGGAATCGCTCTGTCATCACCTATCCAGCATCGGGGAAAGCAAACTTGGGCGCAAATATTGTGTTTCCCAATGTATCATCAATGTTGTGGCAGGGAGACCCCAAAATGACGATGGAGAACGCTAAGTTTCGGCTCGTATCTAAGGGGAAAATCTTTGACGATTTGCAAATTAGCTCGGGTACATACAACTGTAAAATTAAAGCCAGCTTTAAGGATAATCGTCCAGGAACAGCGGAAAAGCGCTTTTTGCTGGATATGATGAATAATGCGGGCCTTAATCAAACTGAATACGCATCTCTTGAGGTAAACAATGGCGATACTAAGGTTGATGAAGATGTAAAAAATGCGGCCCTGCAAGATTTCAAATTCGATGTTTCTTGTAGTGGGGACAACTTTTCATGGCAGCGACATCCCGATCAGAAGATCAAATTCGACACGAGTCCTAATGGTGATCTTATAGGATTTCAGGTTAAGACCTCAAGTGAGAACGATTTTGTGGTTTGGCAACGACCACCAGGTAGTCTCCCTGAGATCAAAGACCCTACAGTAATATTGCAGCCACCAAATTGTTATATTCCGTCTGCTTATGGCAGGATATTTGGCTTTGGTGAGGTTTTGCAAATAAACGAATACCCAGGCGGTCAGCGCAAACTCAAGGACACGAACTTTACTATACCAATTTTCTGCCGTGTCAACGAAGGAGAAAATACAGGTGGCACTGTAATTGCGGTGGCATCTTCCCACTATATAATGCCAGGTACTCAGAATCAAATGTTGCGGGTGATGCATAATACACAGTTTGAGGATAAAGATATTTATAATGAAGCGTTGGGGGTAAAGCTTAAGCTATCTAGCGTGGGCGTCGAAAAACCTCTTGAGAGTAATCCGGTTAGTTTCAGTGCTGATCTTGACCCTAAATTTAGTTGTATGGGGAATGTTGTTGTGGGTAAAGGTAATACAACTCAGCCAATGGATAAGCAAATCACATTTGCCAATAGTAGTACCGATGTAGACACGGGGGGTTTTGTGTGCCTTCAAGTGGAGAACCCTTCTTTTTCACCTACACCACCTAAACCACCTAAACCACCTAAACAAGAACTTACGCGGTTTAACCTCCATTTCACTGGAAGCCTCTGGCAACTCCGGGGATTGGAGCCTGCGGATTATGGTGCTTTCCAGACGAGTTTTGACTTGACGTTGGTAAGGCCATAGCGCCTGCGGTGAGCGTTGTTTTTACACAAATCATTAAATATGGTGGGCGGATTAGCCTATAGGTATTTCATTTCAGATAAATCACAGTATTTCATTTCTCATGTGATAACTGGTAGACCAGTTAGTCACCGGGGGAGAGTAAAATGACAATCAATGTTAATGATTCAATGCTGCTTCAGATAAGCGGCAGTCAGACCGATTTGCTTGGAAGTCAGACTATTACGGGTAAACAAAGTAATCATGGGGATTTTCGTCTACCTGCCTGCTTGTCTCATTTGAATGATACACCGTTGTACATGGCGGTCGCGTATTGGGGATTATTGAAGGGACGCGGGTTTACCAAAAGTGAAATCAGCCAGGTGTTCCGAGTGACAGAACGCCGGGCAACAGATGTGATGAATTATATCTACAATGAGCGACGTGATGTGATTGCTTGTGAAAAAATCTTCTTTCGTGAGAAGCGGAGATATCGCCGGCTGATGCTGATTGTTACGGCAGTCGTTGAACCTATGCCCCAGAAGGGTCAGGTAACGAAAACGGTGAAGTCGACGCGCTCCCGGACATCATCACAAGTTAATCACATGCGCATTTGGTTTTTACAGCGGGCTTGTGTTCCGTTTATCTCCTGAGTCGTATCACACATGTGGCTGTCTGGTGGGTCATGATGGAAGATGAGTTTTTATCGATTCTGTATGTGATGCCTTATGGGATGCTGATAAGCCGGGTGGTACTGGTTATCGGTATTGTATTGCTGGCTGGCTGTGGATTTTTATTGGGCAACAAAATTCGTTGCTCGCTGTATCCCCGTATGCTGTTAGCGTATTGGTGCCGGACATGGATCTTGCCACTGTTGTTTATCGCTATCGGGTTGGTATTGATGTTTGGTGTGGGTGGCGGAGGTTGGTTAGACCGCATACTGAATGAGGTTGATTCAGTATTGATTGATCTGTTCTTTGATAACCGGGATGACGTGCCGCTGGTGCCGTCATTGCCGGTTGTAGGTCAGTGGTGGATAGCGCTTTGGCTGTTCACCTACTGATTTACACGGGCTATCCGGTTTAGTTTCTGTTACGGCTGACTCGCATCACATCCGGCATAATTCGGATTTTGCGCATAATATTCGCTAACTGAATACGGTCTTTGGTGGTCAGCCGGATAAAAGCGCAGTAAACACGACCATCTTTCTCTTCTGTATTCATACCTTGAATACTGGAATTGGCTGCGTTAATGGCGGCAGTCAGATTCGCCAACGCCCCTTGGTGGTTAAACATATCCACTTTTATTTCGGCGGTGAAATCGTTATTGATCTCTTTATCCCATTCAACGGCCATAAATTTTTCGGGTTCTTTCTGATAGCCTCGAATATTACGGCAGGATTCATGGTGGATAACCAACCCTTTGCCGGGGCTAATATGAGCGATAATGGGGTCTCCGGGGATGGGGCGGCAGCATTTGGCAAACGTAATCAGCACACCGTCAGCGCCTTTGATGGGCAATTTACGCGCTCCGCTGTTATGACTACGGGTGCTTGCGGTATTTTCCTGTGCGCCTGACAGATTGCGGGCGACGACGATACTCATGGTATTGCCAAGCCCGATTTCAGCCAGCAGATCATCGATTGTTGAGAGTTTCATTCTCGTCAACTCTTTATTGATATTTTCCTGTGGAATATCAACCAGCTTTTTCCCATTACCTAACGCGTGATTTAACAAACGGCGGCCTAACCCAATGGAGTCTTCCCGCTTAAGGTTTTTCAACAACTGACGAATTTTTGCGCGGGCTTTTGAACTGACGACAAAATTCAGCCAGGCAGCATTTGGACGAGCGCCCGGTGCGGTGATAATTTCAACGGTTTGGCCGCTGGTTAGCGATTGGGACAAGGGGTATGGTTGGCGATCCACTCGTGAACCTACGCAGGCGTGACCAATATCGGTGTGTACGGCGTAGGCAAAGTCAACTGGGGTGGCACCGGCGGGTAATTCCACAATGCGCCCTTTCGGGGTAAAAACGTAAATCTCATCAGGAAACAGATCAGATTTAACGCTTTCGATAAATTCAAAAGAGCTGCCAGCACTTTGCTGTAGTTCCAGCAGGCTTTGCATCCAGCGGTGAGCACGAACTTGCGCGGCTGTGCCGGATTCCCCCTGTTCTTTTTCTTTGTAAGCCCAGTGTGCGGCAACCCCCATTTCAGCCATTTGATCCATATCTTCGGTGCGGATCTGGACTTCAACGGGCACGCCGTGCGGGCCAATCAGGGATGTGTGCAAAGATTGATAACCGTTGGCCTTGGGGATGGCAATGTAATCTTTTACTCTGCCCGGGCGGGGTTTATACAGGCTGTGCATTTGCCCCAAAACCCGATAGCAGATATCAACATTATTAACGATGACCCGAAATGCATAGATATCCATAATAGAATGGAAACGTTGCTCTTTGAGGTGCATTTTCCGGTAGATAGAATAGAGATGTTTTTCCCTGCCACTGACTTTGCACTCAATACTGGCTTCGGCCAGCCGGCCTGCAATTTCAGACAGAATTTTCTGGATCATCTCCTTACGGTTACCACGGGCTGCTTTTACCACCTCTTTGATAACCCGGTAGCGGTTAGGGTGAAGGGCCTCAAACCCTAATTCTTCTAACTCCGTTTTCAGATGATGGATCCCCAGACGGTGGGCTAAGGGGCTGTAGATCTCTAACGTTTCTCGGGCGATACGACGGCGTTTATCTGGACGTAACGCCCCGAGAGTACGCATATTATGGGTACGGTCTGCTAGTTTGATCAAAATGACGCGGATATCTTGCACCATCGCCATGATCATTTTGCGGAAATTTTCTGCTTGTGCCTCTTTTTTATCGCGGAAATTCAGCTTATCAAGCTTGGAAACCCCCTCAACTAACCCAGCGACCACAGGGCCAAAAGGTTGTGCGATATCCTGAAAGGTGGCGGGTGTGTCTTCAATAACATCATGCAACAACGCGGCCATCAGTGTCTCATGGTCGAGACGCATCTCGGCCAGAATACAGGCAACCGCGACAGGGTGCGTAATGTAGGGTTCACCACTGGTACGGGTTTGCCCTTCATGGGCATCCCGTGCAACAGAATAAGCCTGCTTGAGGAGTTCAATTTGACTCCCAGGCAGGTATTTTTGGATAAGCAGATTCAGGCTTTCGAACAGATACAAGGCAGACCTACCGTAGATTAACGACGACTTTCCGCGATCGCGGAAACCGCCTGCATTTCTGCTGCTTCCTGCTCTTGTTGTTCCTGGCGCTCACGTACATCCAGGATTTTACCGTTAATCAGCCCCTCTTCCACTTCACGCAGAGCGAGAACGGTCACTTTATCGTTCTCTTCTGCAACCAGCGGATCTTTACCGCCTGTTTGCAGTTGACGTGCTCGACGAGCAGCGACCAACACCAGGTCAAAACGGTTACCAATTTTTTCTACAGCGTCTTGAACAGTTACGCGTGCCATATGTGTGCGACTCCACAGGTAAAGAAATGACTGGGCATAATACTGAAATTGGGTTCAGTCTGCCAATAATTTGCTGATTAAAGCCTCATGCCGTTGCGCCTGGCGCTCCCGATGCAGGCGTTCTGAACGGATAATGGTGTGCAGATCGGCCAGTGCAGTATCGAAAGCATCATTAACGATTAAATAATCATACTCGTTATAGTGAACCATTTCTGCAACAGCCTGCTCCATGCGTTTTTCAATAATGTCTTCACTGTCCTGACCCCGACCGCGCAGACGGCGGCAAAGTTCTTCTTTTGACGGTGGCAGGATAAAAATACTGCGGGCAGAGGGCATTTGTTTGCGGATCTGCTGCGCCCCTTGCCAATCGATATCAAGAAAGACATCAACGCCACTGGCAAGGGTTTCTTCAATCACTTTCTGGGATGTACCGTAATAATTACCGAAAACACGGGCGTGTTCCAGAAATTCGTGATTATCGATCATTTGGCAAAAGGCTGCTTCAGTGATAAAGAAATAGTGTTCACCATGATTTTCACCGGGACGCATTGCGCGCGTGGTATGGGAAACAGAAACCTGAGTATCGTACAAAGGTTGTGTTTTTAATAAAGCCTGAATCAGACTTGATTTACCCGCCCCGCTTGGCGCAGAGACAATATATAATGTGCCTTGGATCATGATGATATCTTGGTTGGTTGGATAACAATGTATACTTTTATCTTTCAGGTTGCTGCTTTCACTTACCGCTACGCTGCAACTTGAAATCTATTGGGTATAAATATAAAGCAGAATAAAATTCTTATAACAGTATACACGTACCGGCTCATACGTGTCGCGTTACCGATGTATTTCCGTAGAAATTTTCTTGGGGAAAGGCGGCTAATGGATATTTTGTATCGCCGCTTGTTTGGTTTTACCTGTCGGAATTTATCGGCTGAATTTCTAACACGCCCTATTCAACCGGGGATTGTTCCCCGGCTGCCTTGTTAAAGATGACCATTTGTTGCCATCACTTCCTTCCGGGTAAATTACCTTTACGCTTAGGGGGCCACTTGCTGCTGGTTATCACTGTTTTTTGCGTGAGGTTGCACTACGGCTGGATCTTTAAAATTGGGATTTAAACCATCTGGTGGGCTCCAGAAAACAACGTTATAGATCAAATATTTGGGATCTTTGGCACCTTGCATTTCAATTGATGGCACCCCATTCGCCCAGTCACTTTCGAATTTGACTTTCTCTTCAGGTTTCCGCTGCCATGAAAAACCGGTTCCCTTACAGGATACAGAGTAATATAGATCTACGAGTTTGGACTCCATCACGTTACTATCCCCTTTGAACCAGTGGATATCCTTATTTACAACGACTGCATCTGTAAAAAGTGTTGACTTGGCTTTTCCTGCTGCCCCGTCTCTGCGGTAGGCCGTCATCTCACAGGTGTACTTTCCTGTGACGACGTGCGGAACAACGAAGAGATGGTTTTGCGCTCTAACCCACAGCATAAGATCTTTTAACACGGTGGGATACTCTGTTTTTGGAAACTTAATATCGAACTGTGGTGGAAAAACACCTATTAAGTTTCTTGTCCCTGCTGGTGGATAACGCACTGGCTTACCGTTATTGTTTTCCCCATCCAATACCGGCATCCCGAGGGCAATAATGGCTCGATAGGGAACCCAGTCTATGACTTCAGCTTGATATGCAAGAACCGGGGTAGAGAAAAGCACACTGACAGAGAGACCCACTCCCCCCACCCATATCGGCCACCGGCGACAATGTGCCGTTATCCGGCCAATATTCGGTTTCACTCCGCTGATGAATATGTTGCCAGCATTCATTAAATATTCAGATGGGGATGATCCCCCGATTGTGAGATTAAAAATTTTCATTGATTGCTATAATCCCGTCCCGGTCAGATTACATCTACCTTTCAGAGATTCTCCTTATTTCCAGTTATTATTTTCTGCATCGGTTATCCCGCGCAGATCTTCACTACACAGTTTCTTTCATCCAAGATTGCCTCTGGAACCATTGGCTCGCGCTTGTGTTTGGTTATTGCTACATCCGGTGTAATGGCTGGGCATCGTTCAGACATGTGCTGTTGTGCCCGCTTTAATCGCGACTCTTGGCAAAAGACTGTACTTACATGGGTGAACTGATCGTATTTGACATACGTTTTAGTCTTCCCAGAATTCCTGCCGCCTCAAGGCGGCTATTTGGGTCTTCGATTACACGGCCATGCTGCAATAATAGGGCGGTTGTTCCACCGTATAGAAACAGTAGCAGTATTCTTAATCGGGTTATTTCCTCCAGCTAGTCTATGCCATAAAACTTATCCCCTGCGGGTTAAGATGATTTTTTATTGCTATGAAGACATAAATAAGAATAGCCATCTTTTTAAAAAAAGCTAATAGAAAAAAGTTATCAGTTGATAACTTTAGGTTAACACTAAATCTGATTATTAGTCGTGGTTCTTAGATTATTTTCCACAAACAGATTAAAAGAGTGATAATAATGAGGTTTGAATGGAGGAGTTTAGCGCGAATATACATCTTTATGGCTATTGTTACGTGAATGAGTTACTTAATTTACTAACAATTAATTGTAAGGTGGGAAATAAAAAATTGTTAAATTTTTATCGTAATGCCAATTCTATGTGATTTATAAAAATTCAGTTATTTTTTAGGTTTTAATATTTATATTTAAAACTATTTCGTAAAGTTATTTGCTTTTGATTTCTATTTGAAAGTCGGGTTTGGTAATAATAGAGGACGGATGCGATGAGATTTCAAGTGAATACGCTATAAGCTGAGTGATTATATTTGGCTCAGCCATTGGTTAATGGTTCACAATAACAAAATAATACTTAATAGATTAACTAATCGTATCGCCATGCAACTTGATTTTGCGTTAAACCAGCAACATACCGTATGCATAATAGAGTATTAACTAGCTTGAATTCTGGTTCTGGTACTACCGCCGTACTTATCCTGTGGGAGGGCTTCCTCCTTTGCGACGGTAATGACACTACTGAGGCAGAAATTAAAAAAATCATAATTGATGAATCACAGAAGTTAATGTTGTTTTCCGAACTGCTTCGCAAAGTTATTATCTTTTCCTTGGACGGAATCTTTTTATCCCCTATTTTGCTGTTATGCATGGATAGCCAGGGAGCAACGGATACTTAATTTATTGATATTGATTCTGTTTATTGCTTTCAATTTCCGTAGAAATTTTCTTGGGGAAAGGTGGCTAATGGATATTTTGTATCGCCGCTTGTTTGGTTTTACCCGTCGGAATTTATCGGCTGAATTTCTAACACGCTCTATTCAACCGGGGATTGTTCCCCGGCTGCCTGATTAAAGATGACCATTTGTTGCCATCACCCCCTCCCGGGTAAATTACCTTTACGCTTAGGGGGTCACTTTCTGCTGGTTATCACGGTTTTCTGCATGAGGTCGCACTATGGCTGGATCTTTAAAATTGGGATCTAAACCATCTGGTGGACTCCAGAAAACAACGTCATAGATAAAATTGTTGGGATCTTTGCAGTCTCGCATTCTAATTGATGGCACCCCATTCTTCCAGTTACTTTCGAATTTGACTTTCTCTTCAGGTTTCCGCTGCCATGAAAAACCCGTTCCCTTACAGGATACAGAGTAATACAGTTTATCTAGTCTGGACTCCATCACGATACTATCTCCTTCGAACCAGTGGATATCCTTATTTACAACGACTGCATCTGTAAAAAGTGTTGCCTTGGCTTCTCCTGCTGCCCTGTTTCCTTTGTGGTAGGCTGTCATCTCACAGGTGTACTTTCCTGTAACGACGTGCGGAACAATGAAGAGATGGTTTGGCGCTCTAACCCACAGCAGAAGATCTTTTAATACGGTGGGATACTCTGTTTCTGGAAACTCAAGATTGGAACTTGGTGGAAAAACACCTATTAGGCTTTTTGTTCCTTTTGGCGGATAACGAATTGGCTTACCGTTATTGTTTTCCCCATCCAATACCGGCAGCCCGAGGGCATTAATGGCTCGTGGGGGAACCCAGTCTATGACTTCAACTGTATATGCAAGAACCGGGGTAGAGAAAAGCACACTGACAGAGAGACCCACTCCCCCCACCCATATCGGCCACCGGCGACAATGTGCCGTTATCCGGCCAATATTCTGTTTCACTCCGCTGATGAACATGTTGCCAACGTTCATTAAATATTCAGATGGGGATGATCCCCCGATTGTGAGATTGAAAATTTTCATTGATTGCTGTAATCCCGTCCCGGTCAGATTACATCTACCTTTCAGAGATTCTCCTTATTTCCAGTTATTATTTTCTGCATCGGTTATCCCGTGCAGATCTTCACTACACAGTTTCTTTCATCCAAGATTTCCTCTGGAACCATTGGCTCGCGCTTGTGTTTGGTTATTGCTACATCCGGTGTAATGGCTGGGCATCGTTCAGACATGTGCTGTTGTGCCCGCTTTAATCGCGACTCTTGCAAAAGACTGTACTTACATGGGTGAACTGATCGTATTTGACATACGTTTTAGTCTTCCCAGAATTCCTGCCACCTCAAGGCGGCTATTTGGGTCTTCGATTATACGGCCATGCTGCAATAATAAGGTGGTTGTTCTACCGTATAGAAACAGTAGCAGTATTCTTAATCAGGTTATTTCCTCCGACTAGCCTATGCCATAAAACTTATCCCCTGCGGGTTAAGCTGACTTTTTATTGCTATGAAGACAGAAATAAGAATAGCTATCTTTTTTAAAAAAGCTAATAGAAAAAAGTTATCAGTTGATAACTTTAGGTTAACACTAAATCTGATTGTTAGTCGTGGTTCTTAGATTATTTTCCACAAACAGATTAAAAGAGTGATAATAATGAGGTTTGAACGGAAGAGTTTAGCGCGAATATACATCTTTATGGCTATTGTTACGTGAATGAGTAACTTAATTTACTAACAATTAATTGTAAGGTGGGAAATAAGTAATTGTTAAATTTTTATCGTAATGTCAATTCTATGTGATTTATAAAAATTCAGTTATTTTTTGGGTTTTAATATTTATATTTCAAACTATTTCGTGAAGTTATTTGCTTTTAATTTTTATTTGAAAATCGGGTTTGGGCATAATAGAGTATTAATTAGCTTGAATTCTGGTTCTAGTACTACCGCCGTACTTATCCTGTGGGAGGGCTTCCTCCTCTGCGACGGTAATGACACTACTGAGGCAGAAATTAAAAAAATCATAATTGATGAATCACAGAAGTTAACGTTGTTTTCCGAACTGCTTCGCAAAGTTATTATCTTTTCCTTGGACGGAATCTTTTTATCCCCTATTTTGCTGTTATGCATGGATAGCCAGGGAGCAACGGATGCTTAATTTATTGATATTGATTCTGTTCATTGTTTTCAATTCACCGACAGTTGCGGCTGAAACACCGAATATAGCGAAAAATTGTCCTGCATGGTCGCAAGACACATTACAACGTGAAACAAAAAGTCTGATGCAGCAAATAGCCCAATGGGATCAACTCTATCATCAGAAAGGGATCAGCGAAATCGATGATGAAGTTTATGATCAATTAATAATGGAGTTAACGCATTGGCAGCTCTGCCTGAAACAAGCGCCTCATCCACATTTTCCTCTAGCAGTCACCATTGATAATAAACTTGTTCATCCCGTTGCTCATACCGGGTTAAGCAAACTGAAAGGTGAACAGGAACTGAACCGGTGGTTGCGGGGCAGATTACCCGTCTGGCTACAGCCAAAAGTTGATGGTGTAGCGGTAACACTGGTTTACCAGAAGGGGAAACTTGTTTCATTAATCAGCCGGGGGAATGGTTCCGCAGGCGTAGACTGGACAGCGAAAAGCCAATATATTCCCGATATTCCGCAAAATATAGAAAATGCTCCATCTGATATGGTGTTGCAAGGAGAACTTTTTCTGCATAAAGAGGCGCATAGACAGCGGTTATCTGGCAGTGATGGCGCTCGTAGTCGGGTTGCTGGTCTGATGATGCGCAAAGAGCACGTGCCAGAATTAAAGCAAGTTGGTGTGTTTATCTGGAGCTGGCCGGATGGCCCGACTGAGATGGAAAGTAAATTGCGGAAACTGGCGAATATGGGTTTCCCATTAGCGCTTCGCTATAGCCATAAAATAGAGATACCAGAGCAGATACAGAAATTGCGGATGCACTATTTTGCACAACCTATACCTTTTGCTACAGATGGTATCGTGCTGAAACAGGAAATTGAACCCAGAGGAAGTCAATGGCAGCCCGGATCTAACAGTTGGGCGGTGGCATGGAAGCATCCCTTACGCTATCAGGTCACCCAAGTCAGGGAAGTTAATTTTACCATTGGCAGAACGGGCAAAATCTCAGTTGTGCTTGGGCTGGATAAGGTAAAACTGGATGACCGGCAAATAAGCAGAGTCAATATTGGTTCTGTTCGTCGTTGGCAACAGCTGGATGTGTTACCGGGGGATCGGGTAGCTCTCACGTTGGCAGGTCATGGTATCCCGAAATTAGATCAAGTGGTGTGGCGAATAAAAGAGCGTCAATATATTCAGCCACCCGATAAGCAGCGTTATCATGCCCTGAGTTGCTTGAAGTTAACGGAGGGTTGTGGACAACAGTTTAATGCTCGGCTGAAATGGCTTGGTGAAAATCTGCAAATGACAGGTGTCAGTAGCGGTAGTTGGGCAATGCTGACCGAGCAGGAGTTAGTTACTGATTTAACCGGTTGGTTAACACTTTCAGTTCAAGATATTGCAGCTTTACCAGGAATAGGCGATAAACGGGCACAGGCTATTTATTCACAATTCAGCAAGGCAAAAAATCAGCCTTTTTCCTATTGGATGAAAGGCATTGGGGTGCCTTATATGGATAAGCTATCTGACGATGTTGATCACTGGCAGCAACTGGAGCAGAAATTAGCCGAAGCACAGTTAAAGCAACAGTTTACTTCCGGGCAATTGAAAAAGTTATCTGATTTTATCAATGATGCGCAGATTAAAATGATTGCAGAAAAACTGTCAGTGGCAGGGATAAAGGGGTTTGACCGGGAAAACGGGGTCGTAGTTAACCCCGTGGGTATAGTTCAGTGATCGGAGTGTTCATAATTAAAGACAGGTAATCCAAGGCGGTAGCGAATAGCAACCAATCTTGCTGTCAAACCTGCGATCAGGGTAATCAGAACAATGCCGTCTTGTGGCAACGGTGTGTGCTGTAAGCCAATGTATAACCAAGCGGCGGTAAAAGAGACACCGGCATAAATCTCTTTCTGGAAAACCAACGGAATGGTATTACACAGCATATCGCGTAACACGCCACCGAAAACCCCGGTGATAACCGCAGCAATGGAGGCGATTATCGGGCCATAGTTCATGTCCAGCGCAATCTGCGCACCAATAATGGAGAAGACAATCAGACCAATGGCATCCAGGATAAGAAATAGACGGCGTAAATGCTTCATCATGGGGGCAGCCCAGGTGGTTATCACGGCGGCACAGGCGACAGTCACGATATATTCAGGGTGTTTGACCCAACCAAGAGGGTAATGTCCCAGAAGTATGTCCCGAACGGAACCCCCGCCAATGGCAGTGACGGAAGCAATAATGATCACGCCAAACATATCCATCTTACGGCGGCCTGCGGCTAAAGCTCCTGTCATCGCTTCAGCGGTAATCCCAATAATATAAAGAACACTCAGTAACATAGATTATTCGATGTGTGCAGTATAAAAAGGTAAGGGTAATGTCGAAATGGTAAAGTCTCGACTGAAATTTTTTCTCTTTATCCATTTTGGATTAGTAATAGTTATTCGAATAAAACTGACATAAGGATAATAAAGTGTTCTTTCAGGAACGACAAATCACGTTTGGCAATCGCAACCACCAGCTTACCAATACCCATATTTGGACACCAGACAGCCAATGGTTAGCTTATGATGTTCGTCCTCATGGCGCTTCGTTTACTGGTTTAACGATAGAAAAAATTCATGTTAAAAGTGGTAAAACAGACATTATTTATCAGGCGAAGAAGGGCGCTCATGTTGGTGTAGTGACCGTCAGTCCAACAGAACCTGTCCGGTATGCTTTTATTCACGGGCCAGAATGCCCGGATGAGCAATGGCATTATGACTTTCATCACCGGCGAGGGGTGATTGTCAGTGAGGATTTACCCGGAAAAGCGGTCACTCTGGATGCTATGGATATTACCGCTCCTTATACAGTTGGAGCGTTGCGTGGAGGCAGTCATGTTCATGTGTTCAGCCCGGGGGGTAGCCGTCTGAGTTTTACTTATAATGACCATGTTATGCATGAGCTTGATCCGGCACTTGATTTGCGGAATATCGCCGTGGCTGTGCCCCTCAAATCAGTGAAGCCGCCTAAACACCATCCTCGTGAACATGATGGTAGCTATTTCTCCGTTGTGGTCAGTAGTACCACTTTTCAGCCGGAGCCGGGCAGTGATGATATTAACCGCGCCTATGAAGAGGGTTGGGTAGGTCAGGTAGGATATCGTAAAGCGGATGGCAATTGGCAGCGTTGGGCACTGGCATTTATTGGCGATACCATTTCTGCAACAGGAGAAAAAGTACCGGAAGTCTATGTTGTTGATCTGCCTGAACAGGATGTTGATTATGCAATAGCAGGGGAAAAACCGCTGCAAGGCACGGAAACAACGTTACCGGCGCCACCTGCCGGTGTAATACAGCGTCGTCTGACATTTACCGGCCACAAACGCTGGCCGGGGGTGGTTAATAACCCACGTCACTGGCTACGTGCTTCACCGGATGGTGAGCAGATTGGTTTTCTGATGAAAGATGATGATGGTATTGTGCAATTGTGGACAATATCGCCAAATGGTGGAGAACCTCGTCAAATAACTAGGGGAAATTGTGGTATTCAATCCGTTTTTAGTTGGGAGGGTAGCGGTCGGTTTGTCGCTTTTATTTGTGATAACAGCGTGATGCTGTGTGATGTGCAAAATGGGCAGATGCAGCGACTGACTGAACGTACTGAACAGGCACCTTCTGCGGATACAGTTGTGATTTCAC
The DNA here is from genome assembly GCF_042879375.1 of Photorhabdus sp. RM323S. Lineage (NCBI taxonomy): Bacteria > Pseudomonadati > Pseudomonadota > Gammaproteobacteria > Enterobacterales > Morganellaceae > Photorhabdus > Photorhabdus sp. RM323S. Next base: position 8,216 of record NZ_JBHFKZ010000030.1, on the reverse strand, counting down.
CAGATAGCCATCATATTGCATTTATGCGTGAAGTTGATGGTTATATGCAAATTTTCCTGGTGGAAACCGGCATCAAATAAATATATTTGCCGCCAGTTTGCGATTTACTGGTGGCAATAAATAAACCGGAACGAATTATTAGTTGGCTTTGATCTGGTGTTGTGTGTTTTCTATTTTTTCAATTCGCTCTTTTGGTGAATTTGCTGATTGATCCTCATCAGATTTTATATAGTCATAAGGTAATAAAATGGTATCCAGCAGGGCAGAAAAAGGCAGGTCAATCGCTAATAGTGGCTTCATTACCCAGCCAGTGTCGTTATCTTTCAGCATTTCAATATTCGCTTTTGCGCCGGAATAATAACCATAGCTAGGCCCTGAATGGGTCATAATGCTCGTGCACCCGCTGGTTAACAGCCATCCTAATGTGACGCAAAATAGAATTAATTTATTACTCTTCATTGGTTCTATTGATCTCGTATGGTCAAACAGCCGGAATATTTCACTCTTGCGTTGGTTTGTTGGGTAGTTTTTATTCCCCTAAGTTCCTTAGCTAAGAGCCTTTACGTCATCACTATAATCACGCCACGCAACATTGACCATAGCACTGATACCAAAAAGTAGTGAATTTTTTATGTAACACTATTTTTTTCTGTTCTTCTGATTAATAAGGAATGATACAAATCATCATAATGATTTGAATGGCCTATATCTTAAATGCTTATTAAGTATAAAACTGATTTGGTTTTTATATATCCGTAATGTTATTTCAAGAAGGACTATCTTGTTCCATATTACAATAATCCCTTACAATTTGTGGGTTAAACCACATAATGACAGTTCAGTTTCTGACAGAATTAGCAGTTCTTTTTTGGACTTTATAGAGTATGTATGCGTCATGTTGGATTTTTGTATTAGCCATCAGTAAACGCACAAAAACCGGCCTATTCGAGCTATTGGATGGAAAAGTTTCTGATTAAATAGATACAGCTTGAGGAGAGTGGGTAGACAAGGAATGTCTCTTTTCCTCCTTATGCACCAAACATTCTACGAATTCTGATAATAATCATGTAAAAGTCCTTGTTGTCATTTGGCTCCTGCATTTCTATGCAGGAGCTTTTTTATTGCTGGTTTCAGGCGACTTTCTGATGTGCCAGTTCAATCTCTTCCGCCAGAATCGCAATGCCTTTTTCGATACTTTCCGGATCAGGAACATAATTCATGCGCATACATTCGTGAGCATGTGACCAATTTTGTTCAAGCCCTGGGAAGAAATAGTGGCCTGGAACCATCAGCACACCGCGCTTTTTCAGCCTGTGATAAAGCGTTTCTGTTGTTATCGGCAGGTTTTTAAACCACAGCCACAGAAAAATAGCCCCCTCCGGTTTATGGATAAGGCAAATTTCTGTCGGCAGATAACGACGGATAATTTGAATAACGTCTTGAACCCGTTGTTGATAGAACGGGCGGATCACGTCCTGTGACAAACGAAGAAGGTCATTACGTCGGATCATTTCTAATGCGATTGCTGGACCAACACCACCTGGTGCAAGGCTGATGATCCCGTTCATATTACTGACCGCATTAATGATTTTCTCATTAGCGATAATAATCCCGCAGCGGGAGCCGGGCAGTCCTAATTTGGATAAGCTCATGCACAGAATAATATTGGGATTCCACAATGGTGTGGCTTTGCTGAAAATAATACCCGGGAAGGGTACGCCATAAGCATTATCAATCAACAGTGGGATTTGGTGTTGTTGAGCCAAATAATCCAGCCGTTGTAACTCTTCGTCAGTAATGACGTTACCGGTTGGGTTCGTTGGGCGAGAAACACAGATCAGGCCAATATCGTCAGTAATATTCAGGTGGTCAAAATCAACGTGGTACTTGAACTGACCTTCTGGTAATAATTCAATATTGGGTTTATTGGCAACAAATAAGCCTTCATCCAGTCCTGAGTCAGAATAACCAATATATTCTGGTGCCAGTGGGAAGAGTACCTTACGGCTAGAGCCATCTTCACTGCGTCCAGCCAGCAGGTTAAACAGATAGAAAAATGCACTTTGGCTGCCATTGGTCAGGGCAATATTTTGTGTACCAATTTCCCAGCCAAATTTTTCGTGCAGCATCTCTGCCAACGCTCGAATTAGCGTATCTTTCCCCTGAGGACCATCATAGTTGCATAGTGTGTCAGTGAGTTGACCATTTGTGGCCATCTCAATCAGTAATTGCTGAAAATAGTCATCCATTTCAGGGATATGTGCTGGATTACCCCCGCCCAGCATAATTGCACCGGGTGTCCTCAACCCTTGATTCAGGTCATTCATCAGGCGGGTTATACCTGAGTCTTGTGTAAACTTGTTACCGAATTGGGAAAAAATCATAGCCGTGTTCGTTGTCGGTGTGTTGTTTAAGTTAGAAGAAATAACACCATACCCCGCGCATTATCGGGGTGCAATCTGGAAAATTATGACTATTGATTATTTAATCTGGCATTTAATTTAACATTTAAAATAAAGAGCTAAATGTTTGGTTAATATCCAACTTTATTATTGGCATTAATCTTGGGGCTATTGTAATTCACTGAATTTATTTTCTACATAAACAGTCAGTTATATGGTCATTGACCAAACCTGTTGCTTGCATAAATGCATAGCAAGTGGTACTGCCGATAAATTTGAACCCTCTTTCTTTCAGTGCTTGTGATAACGCATCTGAAATATCTGTTTTTACCGGCACCTCTGTGATGGTTTTCCACTGATTAATAATCGGTTTGTTATCAACAAAACGCCAGATAAAGGCGCTGAATTCCTCACCCTGTTGTTGCATTTTAAGGTATGCCCGCGCATTGTTGATAATCGCGTTAATTTTGGCGCGATTGCGGACAATAGAGGGATTGAGCATCAGCCGTACCACATCACTTTCATCCATGACGGCAATCTTTACCGGGTCAAACTGATGAAAACATCGGCGATAGCCAGCGCGTTTTTTCAGGATCGTCAGCCATGACAGCCCGGATTGCTGGCCTTCCAGACAGATCATTTCAAACAGCTTCTGGCTATCTTTTTGTGGTTTTCCCCATTCATTATCATGGTAAGCCAGATATTCAGGATCAGAAGTCACCCAATTACAGCGTGTTAATTCCATGATGATTATTCTCGATGTTGATGGTTAATAATTGACTGTACTTTAACTGTATATACATACAAGTAAAATAGCCAGATTAAGATTTTTTTATTTCAGGGTGGAATTGAGAGCGAATTCAGGGCTGTATATCTTAAGGTCAAAGGGTATACTGACCGACTTCCTTTCAAATTCATATGTATCGCGTGCGGATCCAACATGCAAAAGTTTGATACCAAGACCTTTCAGGGGCTGATCCTGACATTACAGGATTATTGGGCGCGCCAGGGCTGCACCATTGTCCAACCACTGGACATGGAAGTCGGCGCGGGTACTTCTCATCCAATCACTTGCCTGCGTGCACTTGGCCCGGAGCCAGTTGCCGCTGCGTATGTGCAACCTTCCCGTCGTCCGACGGATGGCCGATACGGTGAAAACCCGAATCGTTTACAACATTATTATCAGTTTCAGGTCATGATTAAACCGTCACCAGACAATATTCAGGAATTATATCTGGGTTCTCTGAAAGAATTGGGGTTGGACCCGACGGTTCACGATATCCGTTTTGTTGAAGATAACTGGGAAAACCCGACATTGGGTGCCTGGGGCTTGGGTTGGGAAGTGTGGCTTAACGGCATGGAAGTGACTCAGTTCACTTACTTCCAGCAGGTAGGTGGTTTTGAGTGTAAGCCGGTAACCGGCGAGATTACTTACGGTCTTGAGCGCCTGGCGATGTATATCCAGGGCGTGGACAGTGTTTATGACCTGGTTTGGTGCGATGGCCCGCTAGGTAAAACCACTTATGGTGATATTTATCATCAGAATGAAGTAGAACAATCTACTTATAATTTTGAGTATGCCAATGTAGATTTCCTGTTTAGCTGCTTCGAGCAATATGAAAAAGAAGCTCAGGAGCTGCTGGCGCTGGAAACGCCGCTGCCACTGCCGGCTTATGAACGTATTCTTAAAGCGGGTCATACATTCAACTTATTGGATGCCCGTAAAGCTATCTCGGTGACTGAGCGTCAGCGCTATATCCTGCGTATCCGCACCCTGACTAAAGCTGTTGCCGAAGCTTATTATGCCTCCCGTGAGGCATTGGGCTTCCCTATGTGTAAAAAGAATCAGAACTAAGAGGCTGTCATGACTCAACAGACTTTCCTGGTGGAAATCGGCACAGAAGAGTTGCCGCCGAAGGCTCTTCGTTCACTGGCTGAAGCATTTGCAGCTCATTTTGCGGCAGAACTGGATAACGCTAATTTGGCTCATGGTGAAGTGAGCTGGTTTGCCTCTCCGCGCCGTCTGGCGCTGAAAGTAGCCAATCTGGATGAAGCGCAGGCTGACCGTGAAGTGGAAAAACGTGGCCCGGCGATTGCTCAGGCATTTGATGCGGAAGGTAAACCGACAAAAGCGGCTGAAGGTTGGGCTCGCGGTTGTGGTATTACAGCTTCTCAGGCTGAACGGTTGGTGACAGATAAAGGCGAATGGTTACTGTATCGTGCGTTGGTCAAGGGCCGCAGTGTAAAAGAGTTGCTGGCGGGTATGGTCAGCCATGCTCTGAGTAAGTTGCCGATACCTAAATTAATGCGTTGGAGCGATAAAGAGACTCAGTTTGTTCGTCCGGTGCATACCGTTACGATGTTGTTCGGTAATGAACTGATTGAAGGTGACATTCTGGGCATCAAATCCGCGCGCATCATTCGTGGTCATCGTTTTATGGGTGAGCCTGAATTTACGATTGACAATGCGGAACAGTATCCCGCGATTTTGCAGCAACGCGGTAAAGTGATCGCGGATTATGAAACCCGTAAGGCGCAGATCAAACAAGATGTGGAACAGGCGGCTGTTAAACTGGGTGGCATTGCAGATATTAGTGATAGCCTGTTGGAAGAAGTGACTTCACTGGTTGAATGGCCGGTTGTGTTGACGGCGAAATTTGAAGAAAAATTCCTCGAAGTACCAGCAGAAGCATTGGTTTATACCATGAAAGGCGACCAAAAATACTTCCCGGTTTATGACAATGCCGGCAAGTTGATGGCGAATTTTATCTTTGTCGCCAACATTGAATCCTCTGATCCACAACAAATCATTTCTGGTAACGAAAAAGTAGTTCGCCCGCGTCTGGCTGATGCGGAGTTCTTCTTTAAGACAGATCGTAAACAGCGTCTGGAACACAACCTGCCTCGCTTAGAAACAGTTCTGTTCCAGAAGCAGCTTGGTACTTTGCGTGATAAGACGGATCGTATTCAGGCCTTGGCAGGCTGGATTGCAGAGAAAATCGGTGCTGATGTTAATCACGCTACCCGTGCGGGTCTGTTGTCCAAATGTGACCTGATGACCAATATGGTGTTCGAGTTCACCGATACTCAGGGTGTGATGGGAATGCATTACGCCCGTCATGACGGTGAAGCGGAAGATGTCGCTCTGGCGTTGAATGAGCAGTATCAGCCGCGTTTTGCCGGTGATGAGCTGCCTTCTACGGGTGTTTCCTGTGCGTTAGCCATTGCTGACAAAATGGATACTCTGGCGGGTATTTTTGGCATTGGTCAGCATCCAAAAGGCGATAAAGATCCGTTTGCACTGCGTCGTGCTGCGCTGGGTGCTTTGCGTATTATCGTTGAGAAAAAACTGCCGCTGGATTTGCAGGCATTGACAGAAGAAGCGGTTCGTCTGTATGGCGACAAGCTGACCAATGCCAACGTCATTGATGACGTGGTTGAGTTTATGCTTGGTCGTTTCCGTGCCTGGTATCAGGAGCAGGGTTACAGCATTGATACCATTCAAGCTGTGCTGGCGCGTCGTCCAACCCAACCCGCTGATTTTGATGCCCGCGTTAAGGCGGTGACTCACTTCCGTACATTGGATGAAGCGACAGCGCTGGCAGCCGCGAATAAGCGCGTTTCTAACATTCTGGCGAAGTCAGAAGAGGCACTGAATGAAAAAGTCAGTGCTTCTGTGCTGAAAGCGCCTGAAGAGGTGAGGTTGGCAACACATCTGGTGGTTTTACAGGATAAGCTGGTGCCTTTGTTTGCTGAAGGCCGTTATCAAGAAGCACTGGTTGAATTAGCCTCTTTGCGTGAAGTTGTCGATGCTTTCTTTGACAATGTGATGGTGATGGATGAAGACCAGCAGGTGCGTGTGAATCGCTTAACTTTGTTAAGTGAATTGCGTGATTTGTTCCTGAAAGTTGCGGATATTTCGTTACTTCAATGATGACCTGAAATCGTCAATTCCGGCTGTTGTAAAATGCGATAGCCGGAATCTTAGTTCTACACGGATAAAGGGTTTTTTGTAAAAACGGTGAGCGAGTGCGACATCGCCGTGTTCACGTTGTTTTTATCAGCAACTAACCCATGATTATCAAAAAGGTATTGACGGCCTACAACGAGCGCAGTAAGATGCGCCTCGTTTTCGGCGAGTAGCGCAGCTTGGTAGCGCAACTGGTTTGGGACCAGTGGGTCGGAGGTTCGAATCCTCTCTCGCCGACCAGATAATAGTTTGGGGATGCTCAACAAGTAGTTCCGTGAACTTAAAGAAATCAAAAAAGCCCTAGCCAAAAGGTTAGGGCTTTGATCTAATAGGGTTAGTGCAAAAAATGGACTAACCGACATGCTTAAAGAACCTTCACCTCAGCAATATCAGTTTGAAACTATCACGCTTGATGAACTCGTTCCCGAAGACCATCTTGTTCGTAAAATCGATGCCGTTATGGATTTTGAGTTTGTTCGTGATGCCGTCGCACACCTTTACTGCCCTAATCATGGTCGCCCTGCCATTGACCCCCGTTCGCTTGATTAAAATGATGTTGCTTGGTCACCTCTTTGGTATTCCTTCTGAGCGTCGATTGGTCAAAGAAATCCAAGTCAATGTCGCCTACCACTGGTTTTTGTGCATGGGACTGACTGAGAAAGTGCCGGATGCTTTAACCTTAAGCCAAAACCGTATTCGTCGTTTCAATGACAGTGATATCTTCCAACAAATTTTTGACCATATTGTCGAGCAGGCTATCACTGGTGGTATGGCGAATGGACGTGTTCTTTATACCGACAGCACACACCTTAAAGCGGATGCGGATCCCCGCAAAGCCATTAATGAACCAGATCGCTTGGCTGGGTTGTAGCGTATTACTTATGAACGGGCGTCCTGGTATGCAGGAGATCCCTCTGCTCAAAAACGCAACCACATAGGCTTTCTCTGCATCGGTCATACCCGGATGCGGGTGGTAGTAGTCTATGGCTTCCTAATGCATCAATCAGGAGAGGAAGGTTGTTCATTCAGGACACCTTTTAGTCACATGACTACACACAAGAGTTCCTTTCACCCTGAAAGGCCCAGTGCTTTACCCAGGCCGTTGATTCTTTCTTGATTATAGGTTTGAATCTATATAGCATTGCACCTATATTAAGTAAGGAGAAATCATGTGGGCCATTGAGACAACCGACACCTTTGATGAGTGGTTCGATGCTCTGGATGACACTGACCGGGCTAACGTGCTGGCTTCTATGATGGTGCTTCGAGATCGAGGGCCTATGCTATCAAGGCCATACTCAGACACCGTGAACGGTTCATCCTACAGCAACATGAAAGAGCTGCGGGTTCAAAGCAAAGGAGACCCGATCAGAGCGTTCTTTGCGTTCGATCCAAAGCGGAAGGGGATTCTTCTCTGTGCCGGTAACAAGACTGGGGACGAGAAGAGGTTTTATGAAGTAATGATTCCGATTGCAGACCGAGAATTTGCGGCGCACTTGGACAAATTGAAGAAGGAGTAAACGTTATGGCAAGAACTCTTGACCAAATGCTGGCAGCAGAAAAGCCGGACGTTGTCGCCAAAGCACAGGAGGCGGCCACCGAAATGTTGCTGAACATCCACCTGGCCGAGCTTCGTGAACGCATGAACCTGACACAAGGGGATATTGCGGTTGCTCTAGGCATCAAACAGCCGACAGTCTCCGATATGGAGAAGCCGGGTCGGGACCTAAAGCTGTCATCTCTCAAGCGCTACGTTGAGGCCTCTGGTGGTAAGCTGCGTCTTGATGTCGAGCTCCCGGACGGAACTCACTACGGATTTGTTGTTTAACTCGATACGCCCCCTT
>NZ_JBHFKZ010000029.1:0-58837 GCF_042879375.1 Photorhabdus sp. RM323S | reverse complement strand
AGAAATCTGCATATAAAAGAATATTATCCGAACGGAATAGGTATTAAAGCGTTTTATCAGCGGTTGTTTTACGAATAAAACCCTAAAAACAATGCAATAAAAAAGGGATAAAACGGTTAATGTGGCAGGATTTAAGTGCTGAAAAAGGCAGGTAAAACAGCGTTGGTAAAGATAAAAAGTGGAGAGGTTTAAGGTTTGTTAAACGTAAAACATGATAGCGGATGATGATTAAACTTAATAAAAAGCAGGCGTTAAAAGGGGTAAAAAAACGGTTAAAACTTTATACCGATTAAAATCATCAGTTAAAAAAATGAAGTTTAATAACAGTTTAAAGCTTGCCTTGTGTTTTGTGGGTATTTTAATTAATGGCTTTGGAGTTTGATCTTTATGACCGTACCTTTAATCGACAGGCTCCGATCGGGCAACCAATTGTTGTTGGTTTACCAAATCGATCCAACAAGGTGCGCATTATTTACTTCAGACACGCACAGCGGTACTCAATGATGATTTAAAACCCGATTTGAGCATTGGTATCCGGGAATAAAATTAGGTGAAGAAATGGAACATTATTTGATAGAGGCGGTTGCCGTATAAGTTCCTCACACATTTTTATGCCATCGGTTATTTTTTATAGACTAAAATAAAATGTTTGGAGTTTGTATTTTCTTTTGCAGGAAATTAATGTCAATTATTGTCCTTTTTTAATGATTTGGTTGATGATGTAGTCACTTTTTATGTGGATGTGTTATATTGATTTTTTAATTAAAAATGGAGATATTGTATGGATGAGAAAGATGATTTGATGCAAAAAGTAAATAATATCATGGTTAATAGTTCAGTGAGACCTGAGGATAAATTGGCTGTAATGATGATGTTCTGCTTTAAGTTATTATCAGTAACTCAAACTGAGATGATTAAAATGCGTGTTTCGAATGGTAGAGAGTTAGTATTAAAATTTGAAGAAAGCAAAGTTAATCATTGATTGAGGTTATATATGGAATTCGATAGTAACAGCCATGAAAATGCTATACAAGAAGCTCAAAGAATTTTAAAAGAAGCTCAAACTGATTTTGCTTTAAGATTAGAAAAGGCGGTTGAAGGTGTAAGGGAAGTTGCACAGGAAACAATGCACACCATAGGAAAAGGAGGGCAGAGGGCTTTATGGAGAACTTCATATTTTTTTGACGGTTATGATGATGTAAACCAAAGAATAAATAGAGAAGATGCGAGGATTTTTCTCGCGGCGCGGTCGGTAGCCAAAGGAGGTTTATTTGAGAATAATGTTATAAAAAAGTTTGTTGATATTTACATAGATAAATTATTGGAGCCTCATGAGCATGATCAGGCTTTTCTAAATGAACTGCATGAAAAATTAGTTCGTTCGTCTGCCAATATGATGTATTTAGTAGCTAAATTTAAGACATCAGGGTTGGCAAAAAATGCTGTTGTTTCTGCTATAACAGAAGCTATTTATGTAGCAGTAATTAAAAAAGCATTTATTAGGGAAGGCTTTAAGAAGCTTGGAATGTCGATCACTTTAGCGTTTCAATTTTATGGTTATTTTGATAAGTCAGCTGTATCTGCGAATAAGTTAAAAAGAGAATGTCCTGTTTTATATTGGTCTTTTTATGCTAATGAGATAGAGATGTTGTATTTTATTTTTGAACCTTTATTTAAAGAAGGCATGACTGCAATACAAAAAGGAAAAGGGAGTAATATAGATGATGTTTATTTGGCTATAATGGAAATCGTTGGTTATAACTGAACTGTAGGTCATGTTAGTTAGGAGCTAAGATATGTTTAGTAAAGGATGGTTAAGAAGAGAAATAATGTCATGGCTAAAGGAGGTTTATTCTTATATAATATGGTCTTTTATTCCAACTTTATGTGTTTTTAGTTGGTCTCTTTTTGTGTTTATTGTTTTCCCAAATCATTGGGGCTTGTTAACTGTGGTAGGTATCATTGTTGTTTTATTATTTACTGCTTATTTTGCATTTAAATCTAACTAAGCATATTTTATATGCTTAGTTAATGTTTTTAATAAATTCGTTCATTCCATATGCTATAAGCTGATGTTCCGGCTGTTATATGATTCCATGTGATAGATTTATATTTTAGCTGTACTTTTTCATATGGCATTTTTTCATTATTGTTTATTGAATTTGGGTAAACACAAGATATATCAACAATTGTAGCTTCTATAATTTTTACTTCATAGAACAATTCCAATTGCCCTGCTTGACTTGTTCGGAGGAATATAAATTCGCCATTTAATAATTCGTTACAATCTATAGACATAGCCAATAATGGAGATGATTTATCTATTGGTTTTATGAATTGTATTGGGTGATGACTAACATTTTGATCTCTAGTTATCGAGTGGTCTAGACTCAATATCTGTATTTGGTCTTCGTGCCCTTTTTGATACCGATTCCCTATAGAATCAAGTGTTGAACACCCTGCGGAGATTAAACCTTGCTTCTTGCCGTTTAAAGTTAAATAGATCATGTATGACATAAAGATTACCATCCTAGTTTTTTATTCAAATGATGTTAACTCAATAGATAGGGGTAGAATCAACAGTTACACTATGAACCGCCATCTGATGGAAAGCTAGTACTGGCGCAGGTTGACGCAAAACACTTGTTTTCCGGTGCCCACTCGCCAGAGCCTCATCTCGCACCGCCAAAAATACCCGGTAAACCATGTCGGATACTTTTCTAACCGGAAACCTCATATTGGGCGTTTTCCGGTGGCAACATGGCGGCTGGTGACTCAACTGTTGGGCCTACCCTTAATATGAGGTTCGGTATTAATTCTTGCAAGCATAATTTAACATATTAAAAATAATATCTATAGTCGAATCCGCCCTTGATATCTTTCTCAGTTGGTATAGAGAAGCTGATCGCTATTTCTGACATTATTGGTTTCCAGAATTAACCTGCTTAACAACCATAAACAGTTGGCTTTCATATAAAATTGCCAATTTCCCCTCAAATTGATATTTATCCACCAGCATTTTTAATCTTTCAATAAATAACTCACCGTGGACAGCTAAAGCACGTTGCACTTGAGTCGATGAACGACTCATCCCGATAAATGCTTCGCCGGGAATAGGCATACTCCAGCAGGTATTGAGTGTAATATGGAGGACATTTTCATGCAGGAATGTAGTATTCAATTCCTGCGCATAATCAAAATCCCGATAGTGACGGCTATAGTTAGGGCTTAATTCTTCCAGCAGATTTTCATACTCATTCAGAAATTCACTATGCCGGTAATCTCGGTTATTTTGCAGGATCGCTATGATGCCATTATCTGCCAGACTGTTTCTGACCAGATTTAATACCGTTGCTCGATCCATCCATTGAAAAGATTGTGCTGCTATGATCAGGTCAGGATTACCCACATTGGTTAGATGCTGCCATGTAACCAACTGACCCATGGCAGTTTCTGTTTACCGGTGTCAATCATATCCTGCGAAATATCAATGGCAGTGCAGTGGTGTTGCTGACCAAGCAGATTTGCCAGCCCTTCGAGAGCAATGCCGGTTCCTGCACCGATATCGACAACAGACAGTGCCCTGTCTTTAGGCAGCCAGTGGCAAATTTCACGGAAAAGTGCCTGCGGGTAACGAGGGCGGTAGCGATCATAACTTTTAGCCAAACCATCAAATTTTTCTTTATGCTGTGTCATATTATCCTCTGCTCCTTCCCTTTGGGTGATGGGTTTTCGGGCAATTGATTAAGAATGTAATTGAGTCGTCCACCTGCGCGGACAACAACCAACATTTGTTCAGATGGTGGATAAAAATCCGCTAATGACGTTTCAGCGATAAAACGGCCTTCGTGAATTAAGCATTCAACAGCTAATCCTTCACGAAAACCTTTAATGTCGGCTTCAATCGCTAACAAGCCAAGATTCCATGCGTTGCGGAAAAAAATCCGCCCGAAAGCAGGAGCGATAACCATAGATATACCTACGGCTAACAAAGTGCTCACCGCCTGTTCCCTTGAACTGCCAATACCAAAAATACCATCACAGACAATGATATCTCCAGGTTGAAGTGTAGAGACAAACTCAGGAAACCGGTTTTCAAACAGATGAGTTTTGTTCTCTGAATTTTATGACCATAAGATCACGATATTTATCCTATTAACATGACAAAAGTGTGACATTCATCACAAAAATAGCCCATTAATTACTCCCCCTCGTATGGAATGAATAAACATCGCCGGATGTTTTCGCCTAATTCGGGGGAAATTTGAAACGCCGAAAGCGTCAGGATATTAATCCGGTATATTGGAGCTGATGATATATAACTTTGAGTGTTTCTATTTGAATTTGGTGACCGTTTTAACGATCACCTTTAATTGAATGGCAATGAGATAAAATGGTGTCGAAGTTAATTAGCAATTAACTTGCCCATTACTCTTCCTTTATTGAGTTATTACCAGATGGTGTATTCTTATCTTCAAGCTTCGCCTCCAATTCACTTAAACGCTGCTCCATCGCCGTTAATTTTTCACGGGTACGCAACAGAACCTGAGTTTGAATATCAAATTCTTCGCGGTTAACTAAATCAAGTTTGCCAAGCTGGGATTGCAAAATCATCCGTAATTTTTTCTCTATATCGTCACCAAACTCTTTAACTCCCTTTGGTAAGGAATCCTGGATCTGGCGGGCGATTTGTTCAATTTTTTTGGGATCGAGCATGATGCATCCTTCTTTATGACATAAATAATTCCCGATAGTGTAATACCAGATGGTAAAACCACAAACCATTGTGAGCCAGGTTTCACATCTGATTTTGTTGATTGCCCCCGGTAAATATTAGCGTTATAGTTTGCTGGCTTATCTCAGGGCGGGGTGAAAGTCCCCACCGGCGGTAAACATCAGGTCATCTTACGGGTGACTGGGTGAAGCCCGCGAGCGCTCCGTTTGTAGTTATCTTTATGATAAATCGGAGGTCAGCAGATCCAGTGTAATTCTGGAGCCGACGGTTATAGTCCGGATGGGAGAGAATAACGGCATCTGTCGGGCTTTTTGCCCGCCTGTTGTTCCGGCTATGGCATACGAACATTGTATTAATAACATTAATGTTGCGACCCAGTGTCATAGTGAGAACTCCTCAAGACTGCCCTGATTCTGGTAATCCATAAATTTTAATGAGGTTTTTTACCATGAATCAGACGCTACTTTCTGAATACGGCACATCATCAGAACGTGTTGAACGCGCGATTGACGCTTTACGTGATGGCGGCGGTGTGATGGTGCTGGATAATGAAGATCGTGAAAATGAAGGTGATATTATCTTTGCGGCCGAAACGATGACCGTAGAGCAAATGGCACTGACTATCCGTCATGGCAGCGGTATTGTCTGCTTGTGTCTGACCGAGGACCGCCGGCAGCAATTGCAATTGCCCATGATGGTGGAAAATAATTCCAGCTCGTTCCAGACGGCTTTTACTGTAACCATTGAGGCGGCTCAGGGGGTGACAACCGGCGTTTCTGCGGCTGATCGTATCACTACCATTCGTGCAGCAATTGCGGATCATGCGAAGCCCAGTGATTTGAACCGTCCGGGCCATGTTTTCCCACTGCGCGCTCAACCTGGCGGTGTTTTAGTCCGTCAAGGACATACTGAGGCGACAATTGATTTGGTCAGTTTGGCAGGTTTTAAGCCAGCAGGTGTATTGTGTGAATTGACCAATGATGACGGTTCAATGGCGCGTACTCCTGAAGTAGTGCAATTTGCCAAATTGCATCATATGCCAGTGGTAACCATTGAAGATTTGGTGGCTTATCGCCAGGCAGTAGATCTGAAAGCCAGTTGAAACGTAATTATCTGATAATTGGCTGAAATATCGGTTATAACGTACATGCATTTACCAAAACCACAGTTCGCACAAGCTGTGGTTTTCAGTTTTTTTGAATAACTCAATCACCTTTGGCACACTGTTTTACTGGTCTGAAAGGCGTAATCTCTCTACAAGTATTAAAATTATCTATATTTGGTATGGGAGATCATTATGAATATTTCCAGAATGCCAGCATTGTTTATTGGTCATGGTAGCCCAATGAATGTACTGGAAGAAAATCGTTATACCAACGCCTGGCGTGAGCTTGGCGAAAGACTGCCTGTCCCCAGAGCGATTTTGGTGATTTCTGCTCATTGGTACACCAATGGCACAGCGGTAACTGCCATGACTCAGCCGAAAACTATCCATGATTTTCGCGGTTTTCCACAGGAATTGCATGAAACTCAGTATCCGGCTAAGGGATTACCTGAGCTGGCCGCTTTAGTGCAGGAAATACTGGAACCCGTGGAGGTTTATGCCGATCACCATCAATGGGGATTAGATCACGGCACTTGGGGCATTCTGATTAAGATGTATCCTCAGGCCAATATTCCTGTGGTGCAGTTGAGTATTGATGATGCCAAACCCGCGACGTATCACTATGAATTGGGGAAAAAGCTGGCTGCTTTACGAAATGAAGGGGTGTTGATCCTGGGAAGCGGTAATGTGGTACACAATCTTCGTGCCATGAAGCGGCAAGAACCTAATGCTGAACCGTATCCTTGGGCAGAAAGATTTAACCATTATGTACGTGATAACCTTACCAGCAATGAACAGCCTTATCCTTTGGTTCATGCATTGGACAGAGAAGATGGTCAGTTATCCAACCCATCTCCTGAACACTTTTTGCCATTGCTGTATGTCATGGGAACGTGGGATAGAAAAGAGGTGGTTTCTATTCCTGTAGATGGCATTGTATCCGGTTCACTGAGTATGTTGTCTGTGCAGGTTGGTTAAATAGTCAATTTTTGTGCTGGGTTGTTAGCATGTGATTTACTGTATTGACAGGCAAAATGATAGATGCGCTCCAAATCATTTGGTGGCATAGTTATTAACCATTATAGCATCAATAACGGTCAGATTCTTTACTTTTTAAGGCTTAATAGCTGACCGATGAGACAGGGATTGTGTGAAAATGCATTGATGTTTCGTCACCAAAAATTTCATTGGTTTAATTATCTTTGTGTTATATAAAAAGGAATCGGTTTCGTGAGCAGCCTAATAGAATGAGGTGGTGGATTCACATGATAAGTGCAACGTTTTTTCATCGGATATTTAAGGGAGGAATTTTTGGCGTTTTTACTATCTTCCTCATTCCTCCCTTGTTTGGATATTAATCCAAAATAATGTGCGGATAGAAGCGGGATAAATCCTGGGTTATCAGTTCACGATCTTCACGCAAACCAATACCACAAGGTTGATCATTGATCAGCCAGCTACCCATCAGCGTATAACTGTCACCGAATTTTGGCAGTGTATGGAATTGCTGAATGATCATGCCTTCTTTACCGTAAGGACCATCAGCACGGGCAATTTCCTGGCCATTCTCAATGATGCGAATATTTGC
Organism: Photorhabdus sp. RM323S; assembly: GCF_042879375.1. NCBI lineage: Bacteria > Pseudomonadati > Pseudomonadota > Gammaproteobacteria > Enterobacterales > Morganellaceae > Photorhabdus > Photorhabdus sp. RM323S. Next base: position 51,409 of record NZ_JBHFKZ010000029.1, on the reverse strand, counting down.
CCCTTCCCGTGAGAACAACGGCTTAATAACATAGCTGTCCATTGCTGGATGGTTATCATCAGCAAAATAAGCGGCTAACAGGTTTGGGTGATTCGGAAACATTTTCCACAACATTGGCAGTAATGCTTTGTTAGAGATAATGCTTTTCCAGGCAGGTTCTAACCAGCGAACACCAGCATCTTCCAGTTTGGTGGCGAAAATCTCACGGAACATCATCTCCCAAGGGTAGAGTTTGAACAGATTGCTGATCACCTGGTCTTGCAGATCAGTAAACTGGCCTTTCTCACCCAGACCGATCTCTTCGATAAACAAGAATTCAGTCGGAACACCGGCTTCCTGCGCGCAATCCTGTAAGTACTGAATAGTACCGCGATCTTCTTGCGTATCTTGACAGCAGGTCATGTGCAGTAAGCCAAAACCCTGTTCATCACGCAACTGAGCAAAGCGTTCAATCAACTGCTCTTGCATACTGTTGAATTGATCGGCATGGGCTGGCAGTAACCCAGCATTCATCTGATCTTCCAACCAGATCCATTGGAAAAAAGCAGATTCATACAGTGAAGTTGGCGTATCGGCATTATTTTCCAACAATTTTGCTGGGCTTTTACCATCGTAAGCCAAATCCAAACGGGAATAGAGTGACGGCTGGCTGGTAATCCAGGAACTGCGGACAAAATCCCAGCAATGTTTTGGGATCTGGAATTTAGTCAACAGCTCTTCACTATCGATGACTTTCTCTACTACCTGCAAACACATCTGATGCAGCTCGGCAGTGGTATTCTCGATTTCTTCAATTTGAGCAAGAGAAAACTGGTAATAAGCATCTTCACACCAGTATGGTTCACCATGCATGGTGTGAAAATTAAAGCCATATTCTGTCGCTTTCTCGCGCCAGTCCGGGCGCTCAGTAATCGCAATGCGTTTCATCCGTGATTAGCCCCCCATTGAACGTGAAGTAGAACTAGAAGAAGAACTACGTTGCATGGTTGACTGTTTTGCAACAGAGTTACCGAAGCCGCCACGGGTGATGGTTGTTGTTGTTGCCGGCTTTGGTGCCATAGCGGTTTTAGGCACTGTCATGGAACGGCCACCGGCAGTCGCAGGGCCATAGCTTTTGCCTGTCGCATCAACAAATTTACCGTTTGCCGGGCTGGTGGCAGATTTGGAGCTAAACAGCGGTTGTGAGGGTGCTGCACCGCCGCCCATCAGACGCCCCATCATAAAACCTGCCATCAGAGGCATCCAGATGCTGCCACTTTGCTGCGGTTGGGCTTGTGCATTGCTATTCGCTGCTGTGCTGGAGCCATCCGTGGTAGATGTGCTGCCAAGGCCCGCCTGTGCCGGAGCCTGAGTACATTGTGCTTCACCAAACTCAGCGATACAGTCTTCTTTGGTCGCATATTTAGGCGCTGTTTTTTCCGCTTCTTTCAACGCGTTGTTGTAAGTAAGGGTGCATTGTTCACTTTGTGATGGGTTTGTCTGAGAACAATCATCTGCATTCATGTAAAGAGAGACGGTTTCATCACTCTGTTCACAGGCAGATAACATAAAAACTGCACTGACAGCGATTGCCACAGGGGCAAGGCGATAGTGACGCCAAGCCTTACGGAATGCGTCGTGATTAATATTTTTGGTCCGTTTTATTGTCATAGTCGTATACCCAGATTTTAGGTGTCTGTGATTCTTTAATGAAATAGCTCTAAGGATAGGGGAAAGATGAACAAAATTAAAGCATAAACCTTCGAATTGATAACCTAATTTTTTGTCTGACAAAGCGGCTGCTGGATATTGATTATCTGGTATTCCGTTAAATCTGGTTTTAATGTTGTGAAATATTAAAAATCAGTGCTGTAATTGATATTTTGTGGTATTAATCCTGCCCGTATAAATTCCGGTAAATTAAGGATAATTAAACGAGTAACGTTATGGTGTAAGTGAATTTACTAATTACAGCATCTGCTGTTTTAGCGACAAAAAATAATCTCAGCAATATAATCTTAAATTAGTAACAAATAGTTATTATATTATTGATGTTGTATTTTCTATTTTAATTCAGGAATTAAGTAGTATGGATAAAAGCCAATATTCGGAAAAATGGCAGGCGCGTTTTGCATTCTATGAACAATACGGTTCTCCTCAAGCACCTGAGCATAAAGCTGCCATGAAAGCAGAACCATTTAGGCACCGTATCTTGTTGAACATGAATTTTATCGCCTTCTTTTTTGGTTTTATTTACTTCTTTGTTTTAGGGTTATGGCGGAAGAATCTGACCTTATTGGGCATCGCCGTTGTAGTGAGTACGCTATTAGTGATTATTGCAAGTGCTCTGAATCTTGAGATCTCTCAGGCTGTGAGTACGGGAGTTAACTGTGGTTTTGCGGCAATATGGGGAATGACGGCTAATTACGCTTATTATCTGAAAGAAACGGTGAATAGCCAGAGTTGGAATCCATTTGAAGGATTTTTCTGATTTATATATTTCCTGCATTAAGATAAATATCGCATTTTCTTTCAGAACAAGTTGTCGTTGGCAGGAAAAAACAGCCCGCTTTCTGGCGGGCTGTTATTAGTGAAGGTTGAAGAGCTGAATTAGTTACGGCCAGACGTTGCGGGTGCGTTTGTTTCCCGAACAATACTGCTGGCTGATGTTGAGATCTGTTTATCCAGCGTATTATTCAGAGCCGCTAAATCGTTCTCATTTAGCGTGCCAAGTGCGTGCTGAATGTTCAGTTGATTAATCAGATAATCATAGCGAGCGTTGGACAGTTTTTGTTTGGCATCGTACAACGTTGTCGTCGCATTCAGCACATCAACAATGGTACGTGTACCGACCTGATAACCCGCTTCCATTGCATCCAGTGAGCTTTGCGCGGAAACAACAACCTGCTTGTAGGCGTTGATACTGCTGATGGAGGCAGATATGTTGTTAAAAGAAGAACGGACAACCTGTACAACATTGCGATAGGTGCTTTCCAATTGTTCGCTGGCGCTGACAAAACCATATTGTGCCTGTTCAACGCGGGAACTGGTCGCCCCACCGCTGTAAATGGGGAGGCTGAGTGTTAGACCAACACTGTTTTCGCCATTATAGGCATTGCCGGGTTTTCTATTTAGCTCATAGCCGGAGCCATGAGACTGGACGTTTGAAACGCCGGTAGAAGCGCTTAGATCAATTGTTGGCATATGACCGGTTTGTGCTGCTTTGATTTGCTCACGGGCCAGATCCTGACCTAAACGGGCGGATAACAGGCTTAGATTACGTTTCTCCGCCTCTTTCACCAGAATATCCACTGCTTCTGGTTTATGTGTTTTGAAGCGATCAATATTCAGCGAAGATAACAGAGGATAATAAGTACCGGTTACCTGACGCAGAGCTTCCAATGCATTATCCAGATCGTTGCGGCCGACTACTTCCTGAGCGAGCACGCTATCGTAGTTAGCCCGGGCGTTCTGAACATCAGTAATGGCGACCAGACCGACATTAAAACGCTGAGTGATTTGATCCAACTGGCGGTAAACAGCTGCTTTCTGCGCTTCAATGTAAGAGAGTGAATCAATAGCGCGCAGTACTTTGAAATAAGCCGTTGCACTATCCAAAATCAGTTTTTGTTCACTGCTCTGATAGCTAACGTCGGCAATACCCGCTGTTTTTTCTTGTAAGTTCAACTGACGCCATTTCGACATATCAAAAATGGTTTGAGTCAGCTTAAGCGACGCGCTCAAGGCATTGTTTTCTGTGTCACGCGTATCGCGGTAACCACTGTTATAGGTATATCCTGTATTTAATCCCAACTGAGGTAATAATGGACTACGGGATTCATTAATTTTTTCAAAAGCCGCATTACGCTCTGCCATTGATTTACGTAGTTCAGGATTACTTTCTTTTGCTTGCTTATAAACCTGCAAAAGATTTTCAGCCTGACTGACAGAGCTAAATCCCGCTAGGCTCATAGCGATAAAAAGGGAGAGCAGTTTCTTCATTTGCATTCCTTGTTGTGCAGCTATTTTGCTTGTTGCCTTGATGAAAAACGAAATATCACTGATTCTAGCAGAGTATGCTATCAGCTGAAGGTAGCCGTTTGTGCCATATTGCCTTAATTAAGCTTAACTTTACACCACCAAAGGATGAATTTTTTAACTCTGCTTGATTAATATCATTTGGTGGCGAGTAAATTAAGAAAGTATTTAGGAGAATTTTGTGAATAAAAAACTGTCAATACCTGTCGTGCTGGATAAACAGGATGTGGAAATTATCGCGAAAAAGAGTTTGTATGAAGGATTCTTTAAACTGACAAATTATCGCTTCCGTCATCGTCTGTTTGCGGGTGGCTGGAGTGAAGAGGTCAGCCGTGAAGTTTTTGAACGGGGACATGCGGGAGCTCTGTTACCTTATGATCCGCGTCGGGATGAAGTTGTGCTGATAGAACAGATACGAATTCCGGCGATAGAAACTAAAGCAACGCCGTGGTTGCTGGAAATTATTGCCGGTATGATTGAAGAGGGCGAGGATGTGGAGCATGTGGTGCGCCGCGAAGCGATGGAAGAGGCAGGAATTGAAGTTAAACGTTGTAAACCGGTATTGAGTTATCTCTCCAGCCCTGGAGGAACAACTGAACGCATCTCTGTCATGGTAGGTGAAGTGGATGCCACTACCGCCGCCGGTATTCATGGATTGTCGGGTGAACATGAAGATATCCGAGTACATGTGGTCAGCCGTGAACAGGCTTATCAGTGGATGGAAGAGGGAATTATTGATAATGCCGCTTCAGTGATTGCGATACAATGGTTGGCATTGCACCATGAAAAGTTAAAAAAAGTGTGGAATTAAGATAATTCCTGATTTTTAACTGAGAAAAGGGAAGTGTGTGCCAGTCAGCAGATCTCTTGCGTTAAAACGGGTTATGATGCCCGTCAATGTTTATAGGACAAGGAAACCATTTGGAAAGCCAGTTTGAACTGCCTGTGGTAGAAGGAACCACAGCCAAAATATTGCAAATAACAGATACGCATCTTTTTGCCGGCAAAGAAGAGACTTTGTTGGGTATTAATACTTATCGCAGTTATCACGCGGTGCTGGATGCCATCCTCAAACAAAATGCTGATATTGATTTAATCGTTGCGACAGGTGATTTGGCACAGGATCAGTCGCTGGAAGCCTATTGGCATTTTGCTGCGGGTATTGCCCGTTTGCCTGCGCCTTGTGTCTGGTTGCCCGGTAATCATGATTACCAGCCTGCTATGGTGGATGCCCTGGCAGCTGCGGGCGTTTCTCCGTCGAAACAGATTTTGGTCGGTGAGCACTGGCAACTCCTAATGCTGGATAGTCAGGTACCGGGTGTTCCGCACGGAGAGCTGTCAGAATATCAGCTTGAATGGATGAAAAAGTGCCTGGATATGTATCCTGAACGTTACACGGTGATCCTGCTTCATCATCATCCATTACCATCGGGTTGCACCTGGCTGGATCAGCATAGTTTGCGTAATTCACACATCTTGGCTGAGTACCTGCAAGGTTATACCCGGGTTAAAGCGATGCTTTGTGGGCATATCCATCAGGAGATGGATCTGGATTGGAATGGCATCCATATGATGGCGACACCATCAACAAGCGTGCAATTCAAGCCACACTGCACTAATTTTACGCTTGATACCGTCGCTCCGGGGTGGCGTTATCTCGAATTGTCTATTTCTGACCGTGGTGAATTTGGTTTGACAACTCAGGTCCACAGATTGGAGAGCAATGAATTCTGCCCTGATTTAGATTCGGATGGATACTAGGTTGTGGTTGTCTCCTTGTGCCGCTGTGTTACCCTCTGCTTATTGGGTCTGCCAAGCCTCACAATTTGTGGCTTATCGCACAGGAGCATAGCGGCCAGTGGTATTTACGCACAATTGAGGGATACAGCCTGATGTCAACATTACTTTATCTGCATGGTTTTAACAGTTCCCCGCAATCCGTAAAAGCAAATGCCCTGAAAAAGTGGCTGCATCAGCATCATCCTGAAATTGACATGCTGGTGCCTCAGTTACCGCCTTATCCTGAAGACGCGGCTGAATTGCTGGAAAATCTGGTGGTGGAACGTGCCGGTGATTTGGGTATTGTTGGCTCTTCTTTCGGCGGTTATCTGGCGATATGGCTTTCACAATGTTTCAGTTTGCCCGCAGTGGTTGTCAATCCGGCGGTTCGCCCGTTTGAGTTACTGCGCGATTATCTTGGGGAAAATATTAACCCCTATACCCATCAACGGTATATTTTGGAACAGCGACATATTCATGATCTCAAAATCATGCATATTGAACCGCTAGAGTCACCGGATCTTATCTGGTTGTTGCAGCAAACCGGGGATGAGGTGCTGGATTATCGTCAGGCTGTTGCCTATCTTGTATTATGTAAGCAAACTATTGAATCTGGTGGTAATCACACTTTTATCGGGTTTGAGCACTATTTCCCGCAAATCATCAACTTTCTTGGGTTTTCCAGTGATGGCGAGAAAAAACTTGCCAAAAATGTTTGAACGACTGGTATTATCAACAGTATACAAAACTGATTAGCCCTTTAATCAAGAAGCAACCGACAGAATTACAACATGACTCAATCTAGTTACAACGCAGATGCCATTGAAGTTCTCAGTGGTCTGGAGCCGGTTCGCCGTCGTCCGGGAATGTACACTGATACAACTCGTCCGAACCATTTGGCGCAAGAAGTGATCGATAACAGCGTGGATGAAGCCTTGGCGGGTCACGCTAAACATATTGAAGTGATCCTTCATAGCGATCAGTCACTGGCGGTCATTGATGATGGCCGTGGTATGCCGGTTGATATCCATCAGGAAGAAGGGGTTTCAGCGGTTGAACTGATCCTGAGCCGTTTACATGCCGGTGGTAAATTTTCTAATAAAAACTATCAGTTTTCCGGTGGTCTTCACGGTGTGGGGATCTCGGTGGTTAACGCGTTGTCCAAGCGGATTGAAGTCACCGTCCGCCGTGACAGCCAGGTTTATCAAATCGCTTTTGAGAATGGCGATAAAGTGCAGGAGCTGGTAGTGCTCGGTAGTTGTGGTAAACGCAATACCGGTACCAGTGTTCACTTCTGGCCTGATGACAGTTTCTTTGACAGCCCGCGTTTCTCAGTTTCTCGTTTGACGCATCTGCTGAAAGCGAAAGCGGTTTTGTGTCCGGGGGTGGAAATTGTTTTTAAAGATAAAATCAACGATACCGAGCAAAAATGGTGTTATGCCGATGGTCTGACCGACTATCTGATGGCGGCGGTTAATGGCCTGATAACATTGCCGGAAACCCCTTTTGTCGGTACTTTCAGCGGTGAAACCGAAGCGGTTGACTGGGCGCTGCTCTGGTTGCCGGAAGGGGGAGAACTCCTGGCTGAAAGTTATGTGAACCTGATCCCGACGATGCAGGGGGGGACCCATGTAAACGGGTTGCGTCAGGGGTTACTGGATGCCATGCGTGAATTTTGTGAATTCCGCAATATCCTGCCACGTGGTGTGAAGCTTTCTGCTGATGATATTTGGGATCGCTGTGCTTACGTTCTGTCTGTAAAAATGCAGGACCCGCAATTTGCCGGTCAGACGAAAGAACGTCTCTCTTCCCGTAAATCCGCTGCCTTTGTTTCTGGTGTCGTCAAAGATGCTTTCAGCTTGTGGCTGAATCAGAATGTTCAGGAAGCCGAGCAATTGGCGGAATTGGCAATCGCCAGCGCACAGCGCAGAATGCGTGCCGCGAAAAAGGTTGTGCGTAAAAAACTGACCAGTGGCCCTGCGTTGCCGGGAAAATTAGCTGACTGTACATCACAGGATCTGAATCTCACTGAGTTATTTTTGGTGGAAGGGGATTCTGCGGGCGGCTCGGCGAAGCAGGCTCGTGATCGTGAATATCAGGCGATCATGCCGTTGAAAGGGAAAATTCTGAATACCTGGGAAGTCTCTTCGGATGAAGTGTTAGCGTCACAGGAAGTCCATGATATCTCAGTCGCTATTGGCATCGACCCGGATAGCAGTGATCTCAGCCAGTTACGCTATGGTAAAGTCTGTATTCTGGCGGATGCCGATTCGGATGGCTTGCATATTGCGACGCTGCTGTGTGCACTGTTTGTTCGCCACTTCCCAACATTGGTTAAGAATGGCCATGTTTATATGGCAATGCCACCGTTATATCGTATCGATTTGGGTAAAGAAGTGTATTACGCACTGGATGAAGAGGAAAAGAGCGCGGTGCTGGATCGCCTGAGCCGCAAACGGGGTAAGCCTAACGTACAGCGCTTTAAAGGGTTGGGTGAGATGAACCCGCTGCAACTGCGTGAAACGACGTTAGACCCGAATACTCGCCGTTTGGTGCAATTGACTATCAATGATGAAAACTACCAGGAAACCTTCTCGGTGATGGATATGCTTCTGGCGAAGAAGCGTTCAGAAGATCGCCGTAACTGGCTGCAAGATAAGGGTGACACTGTGGAAATTGAAGTGTAACGCCCACAGCGATAGTCAAAGAAGATTCTGAGGAAATTAACGAATGAGTGAGATAACTCACGATGGCGTGGAGCGTTTGCCGCTCCATTCATTTACTGAAAACGCTTATCTGAACTACTCCATGTACGTCATCATGGACAGGGCGCTGCCTTTTATCGGTGATGGTTTGAAACCGGTTCAGCGCCGTATTGTTTATGCCATGTCAGAGCTTGGGCTGAATAATACCGCTAAATTTAAGAAATCCGCCCGTACCGTAGGTGATGTATTGGGTAAATACCATCCACATGGTGATGGTGCTTGTTATGAAGCTATGGTGCTGATGGCGCAGCCATTTTCTTACCGTTATCCGCTGGTGGATGGACAAGGGAACTGGGGGGCACCGGATGATCCCAAATCTTTCGCCGCAATGCGTTATACCGAATCCCGTCTGTCCAAATACGCAGAGTTGCTGCTGACGGAATTGGGGCACGGCACCGTTGACTGGGTGCCAAACTTTGACGGCACGTTGCAAGAACCGAAAATGCTGCCGGCGCGTTTGCCAAATATTCTGCTGAATGGTACCACCGGTATTGCGGTTGGTATGGCGACAGACATTCCACCTCATAACGCTCGTGAAGTGGTCAATGCACTGGTAACGCTGCTGGATAAGCCACAAAGCTCCCTTGATGAGCTGATGGAACACGTTAAAGGGCCTGATTATCCGACCGAAGCGGAGATCATCACGTCGCCCGAAGATATTCGTAAAATTTATAAAAGTGGCCGCGGTTCGGTACGGATGCGTGCAGTTTGGTCAAAAGAAGATGGCAATGTGGTGATCACTGCGCTACCACATCAGGTTTCTGGTGCCAAAGTGCTGGAACAGATCGCCAACCAGATGCGGGCTAAAAAATTGCCTATGGTTGATGATTTACGTGATGAATCTGATCATGAAAACCCAACCCGCTTGGTGATTGTTCCGCGCACAAATCGGGTGGATTTGGAGCAGGTCATGAACCACCTGTTCGCGACAACCGATCTGGAAAAGAGTTATCGCGTCAACCTGAATATGATTGGATTGGATAACCGCCCGACGGTGAAAGGTTTGGTTGAAATCCTTTCCGAATGGCTGGTATTTCGCCGGGAAACGGTCCGTAAGCGTTTGAATCATCGTCTGGAAAAAGTCCTTAAACGCCTGCATGTGCTGGAAGGTTTACTGATCGCGTTTCTCAATATTGATGAAGTCATCCACATTATCCGTAGTGAAGATGAGCCAAAACCGGTGTTAATGGAACGTTTTGGTTTAAGTGAGACTCAGACAGAAGCCATTCTTGAGCTGAAATTACGCCACTTGGCGAAACTGGAAGAGGTGAAAATCCGTGGCGAACAGGATGCATTGGCAAAAGAGCGTGATAAGTTACAGGCAATTTTAGGTTCTGAGCGCAAGCTGAACACGTTATTGAAGAAAGAGATTATTGCTGATGCGGCGACTTATGGTGATGCGCGTCGTTCTCCAATGAGGGAACGTGATGAAGCCAAGGCCATGAGTGAACACGACATCACACCTTGCGAGCCGGTGACCATCGTCTTGTCAGAGATGGGGTGGGTGCGCAGTGCAAAAGGTCATGATATCGATCCGGCCGGGTTGAATTACAAAGCAGGCGACAGCTTTCGTGGCACCGCTCGTGGTAAGAGCAATCAGCCGGTGGTCTTTATTGATACAACCGGGCGTAGTTACTCTCTTGATCCACGGGATATGCCTTCTGCCAGAGGTCAAGGGGAGCCACTGACGGGTAAATTGACGCTGCCCGCAGGTGCAACAGTAGAACATGTACTGATGGCACCGGATGAACAGAAATTTTTGATGGCATCTGATGCCGGTTACGGTTTTATCTGTACCTTTAGTGATCTGGTAGCTAAAAACCGGGCAGGTAAGGCACTGATTACATTGCCGGAAAATGCGGGTGTCATGACGCCGCTGGAAATAAATAACGCGCAGGATGATATGCTACTGGCAATCACCAGTGCAGGCCGAATGTTAATGTTCCCGGTTGCGGATTTACCTCAGCTTTCCAAAGGGAAAGGAAATAAGATCATCTCAGTTCAGTCAGCGCCAGAAAATGATCTATTGAGTTGGTTATTGGTACTACCGCCACAATCGTCTATTACACTTTACTTTGGTAAACGTAAACTGACACTGCGTCCTGAAGATTTGCAGAAATTCCGTGCAGAGCGTGGGCGTAAAGGAACATCTCTACCTCGTGGGTTGCAACGTATTGAGCGGGTTCAGGTTGATACACCACCCTCTGCTATCGGTGTAACCAAATAGTAGGATTAAATGAAACTAACGGGCTTGAGTGAGGGCCCGTTAAACAAGAGGCGGCTATGTTAGCTATTATTCGTGGCATTATTGTTATTCTGTTTTCGATTGTAGTGTGTGTCTGTGGTGGTATTTACTGTTTATTTAAACCCCGTAATCCGGACCATGTCATGGTATTTGGTAATATGTTTGGTCGGTTGTCGAAAATATTTGGCATCAAAATAATTGAGCGTATTCCTGCTGACGCCAAAAATTATGGTCCGAGTATCTATATAGGCAATCATCAGAACAACTATGACATGATAACCATGTCCAATGCGGTTCAGCCGGGCACGGTGACGGTAGGTAAAAGAAGTCTGGTGTTGATCCCATTTTTTGGTCAGCTTTATTGGCTGACAGGTAATATCCTGATTGATCGAAATAACCGAGCTAAAGCACACGGCACTATTACTCAGGTTGTCGAGCAGATTCAAAAGCGCCGTATTTCTGTCTGGATGTTCCCGGAAGGAACGCGCAGCCGTGGCCGTGGCTTACTGCCGTTTAAAACGGGGGCTTTCCATGCGGCTATCTCTGCGGGAGTGCCGATTATCCCGGTCTGTGTCTCTTCCATCACGAATGGCAATATTAAGTTGAATCGCTGGAATAATAGCACCGTTATTGTGGAAATGTTGCCACCCATTGATACTTCTGGATATACCAAAGAGCAAGTGCGTGAATTGGCAGAGTATTGTCATCAAATGATGAAAGACAAAATAGACGCGCTGGATGAGGAATTAGCGGCAATGAAGAAGCAGGGTAGGTACTCATAATAAGTTATCTTGTTTGCCCTCTTTTTTGTAATAAAGAGTGGACCTGACAAAAACGAACGTACTTTAATCCTCACATATCTGGCATATGTGAGGATTTTTGTCTGTTATCCGTGTCCGCAATGTATTGTATAGAAATGATATGTACTGATCGCTTACAGAGATAGATTCGTGTAATGCATTCGGATAGTTTAATTCCCTGTCTATTCGCGTTATGATGAGCGCTTGATAAATAATACTTTTGTTAAATGCAATCAAAAGGATAATAAACTTTAATAACTTCAATAATGAGTTATTAGCTTCCAGGTGAATGATTGCAATATTTCAGGTATTTCTGAGACACATAATACCCGGAATTTCATTAGGTTTGTCGCGGAGAAAATATGTCATTTAGTCGGCGCCAATTTATTCAGGCATCAGGCTTGGCAATGTGTATCGGAGCCGCTCCTTTTGTAGTTGGGGCCAGCAAAAATCAGCAAACTGCCTTGCCGATTCCCCCTTTATTGGAATCCCGTGGTGGGCAGCCGCTATTTCTGACTTTACAAAAAGCGCACTGGACTTTTGGTGGACAATATAAAACCAGTGTGTGGGGGATTAATGGTCAATATCTTGGTCCGACGGTACGGGTTCATAAAAACGATGATGTCAAACTGATATACAGTAATCGGTTGGCGGAGCCAGTTTCAATGACCGTCAGCGGATTGCAATTACCGGGAACGCTGACCGGCGGGGTTGCCCGTCAAATTGCTCCAGGGGCTGATTGGTCGCCGGTGTTGCCTATTCGTCAGCAGGCGGCGACGTGCTGGTATCACGCCAATACCCCTGACCGGATGGCACCCCATGTTTATAACGGTTTGGCTGGTATGTGGCTGGTGGAAGATGAAACCAGCCGTAATTTGCCGTTGCCAAAACATTATGGTGTGAATGACTTCCCGGTTATTTTGCAGGACAAACGGCTGGATAATTTTGGTGTTCCTGAGTATCAACCCGTCGCGGGTGGTGGGTTTATCGGTAATATATTGCTGGTGAATGGCGTACAGAATCCTTTTGTTGAGGTATCTCGTGGTTGGATCCGTCTGCGTTTACTGAATGCATCCAATGCCCGCCGATATCAGCTACAGATCAGTGATGGCCGTCCTTTCTATATGATAGGCACCGATTTGGGGTTGTTACCTGCGCCGGTCGCTGTTCCGCAACTGTCCCTTGCGCCAGGTGAACGGCGTGAAGTATTGATTGATATGTCAGAGGGGGATGAAGTTTCTGTTACCGCGGGTGAATCAGCCGGCATACTTGACAGGCTGCGTGGGTTGTTTGAATCGTCTACTATGCTGATTTCCAGCACTGTTCTGACCATTAAACCGACAGGTTTGTTATCTTTAGTGACAGATGCTTTGCCATCCCGTCTGGTCGATGATGTTATGCCGGTTTCTAACGTCATCCGTAACCGGGAAATTTATCTTGATGGTAATACGCCAGGAATTAACGGCATGTTGTGGGATATGAACCGGGTAGATATTACCAGCCAGCAGGGAACATGGGAGCGTTGGATCGTAAATGCAACCTTCCCACAGCCGTTCCATATTGGCGGTGTGCAGTTTAAAGTGATTAATCACAATGGTGAGACGCCTCAGCCACAGGATTATGGTTGGAAAGATACTGTCTGGGTTGATGGACGCGTGGAATTACTGGTTTATATGAACCAACCATCTTATAAACACTTCCCATTTCTGTATTACAGCCAGATCTTGGAAATGGCCGATCGCGGCTCTATTGGACAATTAGTGACCATACCTGCCAGTTAATAAGTGAAAACCGAGGTTGGTGATAATGGTTGGGTAAAACCGAAGCGCGGTATTGATACCGCGCATGTTCTCACCCTTTTACCCATTATCACCATATGAATTCAGTACTAATTATCAAAATCAATATAATCAAGCAAATGGCTGAACTCACTGAAATCAACGAATGTCTCAGGGCTTGGTCCCAGACGTTTACCGATATCCAGTGCGGTCATCGCGGTCAGATCTTCTTTGTCCAATTTGAAGTCGAACACGTCAAAATTCTCTTTGATTCTTGATAACGTGCTTGATTTTGGGATCACAATCATACCGTTATCAATATGCCAGCGGAGAACTATCTGAGCCGGTGTTTTGCTGTACTTTTGTGCCAGATGTTGAACCAATTGATTATCGAATACACCTTCACCACCTTGTGCCAGCGGACTCCAGGATTCGGTAACGATATTGTGAGTGGCATTCCAGGCATGAAGCTGGCGTTGTTGCAGTAGTGGGTGTAATTCAATCTGATTAATCACGGGATGAACGCCAGTTTCATTGATCAGCCGTTGGAGGTGCTCGGTATGGAAGTTAGAAACTCCGATACTGCGGATAAGCCCTTCTTTCTGTAATTCAATAAATTGCTGCCAGGCTTCTACATATTGATCCTGCGGTGGTGCAGGCCAGTGCATGAGATAAAGATCAATATAATCCAGTTGCAACTTTTCCAGACTTTCTGTCAAAGCGGCGCGAACATCACGATGCCGGTCATTCCACAATTTGGTTGTGACAAAGATATCTTCACGCGGGATATCTGTTTCTTGTAGCGCTTTGCCTACTCCTTTCTCATTATTGTAAATCGCGGCGGTGTCAATTGCCCGATAACCGATATCCAGAGCAGTATGGATTGCTGCCGCTATCTGTTGATTATCTGCGGCCCATGACCCAAGCCCCAATTGGGGCATCTGGTTGCCGTCAGCAAGTCTGATGATTGGTTGATTGTCCATGACTACCTCCTAAAAGATAGATTTAAAATATCAGCTAAAATGAATAATGCAGCCTCATAACAGGGTGGTTGATATTAAGTTGATGTTAAAGGTAATTGAAGAAAGTAATACGACGGGCGTGATCTAAGCCATGTATTTTGACTAAGATATGGCTCAATACATGAATTGATCGGTTTTATGGAGCGGCGACACCAGGAATATCACCCATTGACTGGGCCGCAGTTCACATAATATTGACGCATTAAGTTAAGAATAAAAATCCTGTTGCAGCTTGTAAACCATAATGACTTTTATTTACGTTTTACCGCAGTGATTTTCCTGTGGTGCCAGTACATCAGCAGAGAGGCAATTAAACCACTTAACAGCAGCACAATGGGTAGAATGATCAAAATGTTTATCACCAGATCCTGATGATTCTTAACAAACGGGATCTGATTGAGGAGATAACCAAAACCGACCATGATGACCACCCATAGTAAGCCACTCAGCCAGTTGAAAATTTGGAAACGCTTACTGTTGAGCCCGGATATACCTGCCAGTGTTGGTAACAGAGTACGGACAAAAGCCAGAAAACGGCCAACCAGCAAAGCGGGCAGGCCATGCTTGAAAAACAGCATATTGGCCCGTTGGCGGTACTGAATAGGAAGGTGTGCCAACCAACCTTTAACCCGTTTAGTATCACCGAGCCATCTTCCTTGAAGATAGCCGAGCCAGCAACCGATACTTGCTGCGGCTGTCAGAATGAAAACGGTTGGGATAAAACTCATTACCCCTTTGGCAATCAACGCACCGGCGAGGATTAATAGCGTATCACCGGGCAGAAAAGCGGCGGGTAATAAACCATTTTCCAGAACCAGTGTTACAAACAGAATGCCATAAATAATCCAGAGAACATCGGGGTTGGCAAGTTTGGAAAAATCATGCTGCCATAATGCTTGCATGATCTCGTTTAGCACTTCCATTGTTTATCCTGTGACTGTTATAAGTGAATTTATTGCAATTGCATTATAAAAGTCAGTTTACCGTAAAATTTCAAGCATAGCTTGATTTGATCCCTTACTGGGGAAAACTTATGGTTGGTGTTCATCAATAAAGGTAGATAAGTGTGGTGAATCGATCGATTCTTTTAAAAGTGAATTCCAGTCATCTGGTGGGCGTCCAGCGTTAAGCATTTCACCAAATACTTTGCAAGCGTCATGTTGATCACCATACACTCTTTTTGTTCTCTCATCATTCACCCAACTGAAGATAATCATTTTACTTTCGGTGTGAAAACGGAAAAAGAGTCGATATTGTTGGATGAATTTTGCTCTGAGCCAGTGTTTTCTTTTGCCACCTAATGTATGACTCAAACGAAAGGCTATATTAGTTGGGTCACTGGGAATAATTTCAGTAATGAATTTTATGATTGCAGCCAAACGTTTTGTATCATTTTTTTTCAGATAGTTATTTGGATATTTCTGTTGAAGTTGTTCGACTTTATCTATTATTTGTTTCAATTGTTCTATAAAACCCGGATGGGTAAAAAGAGCCCATCCGTTTATTACACATACTCGATCGTACATAATCATTTACTCATCGTCAGCAGATAGTGGGTTATTTAGAACTATGTCTATTCCTGCGGTAAGTGACTTTGCCTGGTTGATGAGCTGTTCACTTAATTGTTGTATTTGTTCAGGATTTTCCTTAATGTATTTATCAGCGACGTTATCCTTCGCTTATTTTACATTTACCTGTCCTGTCATAACCATTTAAAAGCACGAAAACAGATGTATTAAAGCTTTTATATAAAAGACGGATTTAACTATAAGTGCAATTTTTTAAATTACATTAACCATTAATAGAAAACTTAAAATAAATCAGCGAGAAAAAGAATATTATTCGAAAAAACATAACGGGGTATCTTTATACCACCAAGCTATTTACGGATTGATTTATGAAGATAAAAGACTTATAAAAACTGTTCATAATTGCCAGTAAAACAACGCCAGTAAAGATAAAAAACGAATATGATTAACATTGGTTAAACGTAAAACATGAATCATACCCGGTTTTTATTGTTATAAATCAGCCAGTAAATAGTCTGATGATATAAAAATATCTCTTTATGTTTTTTCGGATAATCTCGTTTTTTTCAGGGCTTAAATACGGAAAAATTAACCGTTTTATCTACTTTTTATGGCTTACTTTGTAAAATAACGGCAAGAAAACGCTTTAATACTCATTTATTGATTTAAATCTACTGGTTAAATAAAGTTTTTAATGATTTTTAATGATTTTTAATCTTTTTAAAATGTTTTCATGTTTTTTTACGGCTAATTTTTTAATGCGATTGATCCTGTTAAATTTTTTAATATAATATCATGTTTTTGTTATTGGATTAACGTTGTCATTTTTCGCCTTATTAATCAATTTAAAACCTGTTTTTCCTGATGTTTTTTCTTTCAATGCCAGCAGAACATCGAATCTTTTACCCGCTTTAAAAAAACTTAATCACTGCTTTTTACTTTTAATAATTAAAGTTTTCACCTGTTTTTTCATGATGTGCTTGTTCTTTTTTTCCAGATTTTAAAACCACATTGACAACCGAAAAACAGCTTTTCTTAACCGCTGTTTTATCACATTTAGATAAAGCGTGTGAAATACCGTTTAAATAAGGTTCAGTGACTTAAACATTATTTAAATCTCAGTCATTAACGGTAGTAATCCTAAATTCACTAACTGAATTTCAATATCATTGGCTTTATCAATATCGTCCTGATTTTCACCGTCAAAAATGCCTTTTTTAGTGATAATTAATGTACCCAATGGTTCTTTATCATTAGAAACAGGCAAGATTTCTTTTGCCATTGGTAACAATGAGGGTTCTATGACCGTGGGTAAATAAATCATCCACCCTACACTTAACCTGTCGGGGAAGACCTGGTTTCGCTTCAAGGTATAACCGTTAGTTTCTACTATAATATAAGGGGCATTACGGCTGAAAACCAAAAAGGTGATAAAATCAATCAACCGTGAAAATTGAAACTCTTTTTCGTCAATGTTGAGATTTATTGTTACCTTGGTTTTCCCTAGTTTGTCACTACGGTAATTTTCATAAAATAGGGAACAAGCAAGATCATCAACTTCACCATCCCAGATTTTTTTTCCTATAAAAGGAAAATTTTTTTTATAACTTTTTTCAAATTCCTGGACCGCTTTTTCTGTCGGGTGTTGTTTTTCAAAAACAGGATGCTCCAATGCTTCCTTACGGGTATGTCCAGTTAAATACCAGGTTTTATGACAGCCAAAAAAGTGATCGATTTGTTGAGTAATTCGATATAAATCAGTCAGTATTACTTGTGGAGTCAAAGGTTTTTTCAGGTCAAAATACAGTTTTATTTTTGTTGATAAAATAGCCATGAATTGCCTCACACTATCCGAGTAAAGGGGTATGAAATACTTTAATATTGTGGAATTCAGAAAATTCCTGTGAATAATAAGTAGCGCTCACAGGCTCCATAAAATGCCAGTGAGTGCGTGGAATACCGTTTAATGAGACACACACGTCTTGTTGTCGCCTTCCTTGATCTTTTATGGGTTCATCCCCCGTCCACCATCCCATTGGTTCTCCCTTCCTAAAAAACTGATCATATTTAGCCTTAGATTCCAGAAACAGGCAGGCTTTTGGTCGCCAGCCATCAAAACTGACACCCAGACATTCCCATACTTGTATGAGTTTTGCGTCTGGTTTGTAAACGGTTTTGGCGATCTGGAGTTGATAATCAAGGGTAACCTGCGAATATGAGCGGGTACTTTCCCAGCCAGGATTCACTTTTTCAATATAAGCATCGTCCTCTGCATCAATAAATTTATTGAACTGTTCCTGAGTGAGTTTAATCATGACGTAGCTCTTTAACCATAAGCTGTTATTACTTATATTGGGTCTTTGCTCTGTATGCAATTTGTGCCAAACGATCACGCGAGAAGCAATAATGCTGTTTTTTAATCAATTAAGGCAATAAAATCATTCGATATTGAGTAGAAACAATAAAGTTTGGCTTCAAGAAAGATGAAGTTTGTGCATGTACCTGTGTTTAAGCAGTGCTGAGGTTAATGAGAGAAGTTTTTTAGTTGAAGTGTGGGAGAAAATACCTTTATTGCGTGCAGATTATTTGTAGCGAATTTAAGGTTCGGGTATACTGCTTTCCCGTCCTGGTTGTATCCATCATCTTTAAACCTAAACTTTCAGGTTCAGCATGAAAACTAATTATATTTTTGTGACCGGCGGGGTCGTATCCTCTCTGGGTAAAGGCATTGCCGCAGCCTCTTTGGCCGCTATACTTGAAGCCCGTGGACTCAATGTCACTATTATGAAACTGGATCCGTACATCAACGTCGATCCGGGGACGATGAGCCCAATCCAGCATGGGGAAGTTTTCGTTACCGAAGACGGCGCTGAAACTGATCTCGATTTAGGTCACTATGAGCGTTTCATCCGCACTAAAATGACCCGCCGTAATAATTTCACCACTGGCCGGGTTTATTCCGAAGTTTTGCGTAAAGAGCGTCGTGGCGACTATCTAGGCGCGACCGTTCAGGTTATTCCTCACATCACCAATGAAATCAAAGATCGCATCATCAGCGGTGGTGAAGGTCATGATGTGGTGTTGGTAGAAGTCGGCGGTACCGTCGGCGATATTGAATCTCTACCATTCCTTGAAGCGATTCGTCAAATGGCTGTAGAAGTTGGCCGTGAACACACTCTATATCTGCACCTGACGCTTGTTCCTTATCTGGCTGCGGCTGGGGAAGTCAAAACCAAGCCAACCCAACATTCTGTAAAAGAGTTGCTTTCTATTGGTATTCAGCCGGATATCCTGATTTGTCGTTCAGATCGCGTTATTCCTGCTAATGAACGGGCAAAAATTGCCCTTTTCTGTAATGTGCCGGAGAAAGCGGTTATCTCCCTGAAAGACGTTGATTCCATTTATAAAATCCCAGGGCTATTGAAATCTCAGGGTTTAGATGATTATATTTGTAAACGATTCAGCCTTGATTGCCCGGAAGCAAATTTGTCCGAATGGGAACAGGTCATTTACGAAGAAGCGAATCCTGCCGGTGAAGTGACTATCGGCATGGTGGGTAAGTATATTGAATTGCCTGATGCGTACAAATCTGTGATTGAAGCGTTGAAGCACGGTGGATTGAAAAATCGTCTGACGGTTAATATCAAGCTGGTTGATTCTCAGGATGTTGAAACCCGTGGCGTTGAATTACTCAAGGGGCTGGATGCGATTCTGGTGCCTGGTGGTTTCGGTGGTCGTGGTGTGGAAGGCAAAATCATGACAGCCCGCTATGCCCGCGAGAATAAAATCCCTTATCTGGGGATCTGTCTCGGTATGCAAGTGGCATTGATTGAGTTCTCACGTCATGTTGCGGGTTTGGAAAAAGCCAGCTCAACAGAATTCGAACCTGATTGCCGGTTCCCGGTTGTCGGCCTGATCACCGAATGGCGTGATGAGGAAGGTAATTTAGAAGTGCGTAGCGAAGAGAGTGATCTCGGTGGAACGATGCGTGTAGGTGGTCAGCCATGCCACCTGACAAAAGACAGTCTGGTTCATACTTTGTATGGGGCAGATACCATTGTTGAGCGCCATCGGCATCGTTATGAAGTTAATAATTTGCTGTTGAAACGTATTGAAAATGCCGGCCTGCGGGTAGCTGGTCGTTCAGTAGACAATAAATTAGTGGAAATTATTGAGATCCCAGACCATCCTTGGTTTGTAGCTTGTCAGTTCCACCCAGAATTTACTTCCACTCCTCGTGATGGTCATCCGCTGTTTGCCGGTTTTGTTAAAGCAGCCGGTAAATACCAGAAAGGCCAGCTCAAATAAGATGTGCAGTAAGTGGCGGTATAGGTGTTCCGTCACTTACCTGAAATGTAACTTGTACTGAGGAAAACCTAATGTCCAAAATCGTTAAAGTGATCGGTCGTGAAATCATTGATTCTCGTGGTAACCCAACCGTAGAAGCAGAAGTGCATCTGGAAGGGGGCTTTGTTGGTTTAGCGGCTGCGCCATCTGGCGCATCTACCGGCTCCCGCGAAGCGTTGGAACTGCGTGACGGTGACAAATCCCGTTTTATGGGTAAAGGTGTACTGAAAGCTGTTGATGCAGTAAATGGATCCATTGCCCAGGCAGTTATCGGTCAGGATGCTAAAGATCAGGCTAACATCGACAGAATCATGATCACCCTGGATGGTACTGAAAACAAATCTAAATTCGGTGCTAACGCGATTCTGGCGGTTTCTTTGGCTAATGCTAAAGCAGCGGCAGCGGCGAAAGGTATGCCGTTGTACGAGCACATTGCTGAACTAAATGGTACTCCAGGTAAATTCTCTATGCCGTTGCCAATGATGAACATCATCAATGGTGGTGAGCACGCGGATAACAATGTTGATATCCAGGAATTTATGATTCAGCCGATTGGCGCAAAAACGCTGAAAGAAGCAGTTCGTATCGGTTCTGAAGTGTTCCACAACCTGGCTAAAGTTCTGAAAGCGAAAGGGATGAGCACTGCCGTTGGTGACGAAGGGGGTTATGCACCTAACCTAGAATCTAACGCTGCCGCGCTGGCCGCGATCAAAGAAGCGGTAGAGCAGGCAGGTTATGTTTTGGGCAGAGATGTCACTTTGGCGATGGATTGCGCCGCTTCTGAATTCTACAACTCAGAAACAGGTAACTATGAACTGAAAGGTGAAGGTAAAACTTTCACTTCTCAGGAATTCACTCATTACCTGGAAGATTTGACCAGAAAATACCCAATCGTATCTATCGAAGATGGCTTGAATGAATCTGACTGGGACGGTTTTGCTTACCAAACTAAAGTGTTGGGTGAGAAAATTCAGTTGGTTGGTGACGATCTGTTCGTGACCAATACTAAAATCCTGAAAGAAGGTATTGAGAAAGGCATTGCTAACTCTATTCTGATTAAATTCAACCAGATTGGTTCTCTCACTGAAACGCTGGCCGCGATCAAAATGGCAAAAGAGGCGGGTTACACCGCCGTCATCTCTCATCGTTCCGGTGAAACTGAAGATGCGACCATTGCTGATCTGGCAGTAGGTACAGCAGCAGGTCAGATCAAAACGGGTTCTATGAGCCGTTCTGATCGGGTTGCTAAATATAACCAACTGATCCGTATCGAAGAAGCTTTGGGTAATCGCGCTCCTTTCTATGGTCTAAAAGAAGTAAAAGGCCAAGCTTAATCGGTAATCAAAGCTAAAAATGATTGATATTAACAGGAGGGGTAAAACTCTCCTGTTTTTTTATGTCTGCAAGCTTGCATAAAATGCAGTGACCGCCTATACCTAAAAAGACGTAATAGTGTGATGTAAAAACAAAAAAATTGTATAAAATACCATCTGTTATGATTTTATTAGTCAATTCCAACGTTTTAGATCCCAAAATGCAAAGAACTGCGTTTTCTTCCTAGAAAAGACTCCTTATATTCACACGCCTTGTATTTTTTTAACAATTGTAGCAATGGTGGATAAGATATCACCGGCGCTAATGGAGTCACCATGGATGCTTCTGAATCTTTAACCCCAGCCATTAGGTCAAATTTCTCAAATAAAAAAGGCTTAATCATTCTGGCTGCTGATATTGTATTGCTGTTTATTCTGCTCAATGTCTTGCCGTTTGATGAAAAAGCTAATGCGGGTTTGGCACTGATGGTATTTGTTGGCGTGCTATGGCTTACCGAAGCTATCCACGTCACTATTACTGCGTTATGTATTCCGCTTCTGGCGGTTGGCATGGGATTGATGAATACGGGAGACGCGTTGAAATCTTTTGCCAATCCTATCATCTTCCTGTTTTTTGGTGGTTTTGCACTGGCAACGGCACTGCACATACAAGGATTGGATCGACTGATTGCTAACCGTCTGCTGATGATTGCCCGTGGACGTTTGTCTGTCGCAGTGATGTTGCTGTTTGGTGTGACTGCCGGTCTTTCTATGTGGATCAGCAACACAGCGACCGCCGCGATGATGCTGCCATTAGTATTAGGTATTTTGTCTAATCTGGATGTACGCACTGAGCGTCACACTTTTGTCTTTGTATTATTGGGTGTGGCTTACAGTGCAAGTATTGGTGGTTTAGGCACGCTGGTTGGTAGCCCGCCGAATGCGATTGCGGCAGCTCAACTGGGTATCGATTTTTTCAGTTGGATGAAGTTTGGTATTCCACTGGTTGTTATTTTGATGCCAATGATGATCGGCTTAATGTATCTGATGCTACGTCCGAATTTGGATCATAAATTCGACATGAAGCTGGAAGAACTTGATTGGACAGGTAAACGTCTGATTACCATGCTGATTTTTCTGTTAGCTGTGTTTTGCTGGATCTTTAGCTCGGTGATCGGTTCTGCTCTGGGGGGCGTGAAAGATCTGGATACCATTATTGCAATCGGTGCGGCTATTTTGATTGGTATAACCGGTGTAGCGAGTTGGTCCCAAATTCAGAATAGCACCGAATGGGGTGTATTGATGTTGTTCGGTGGGGGCCTGACGTTAAGTGCCATTCTGAAAAACTCAGGTGCCAGTGAGATTATGGCAAACGGTATGGCCGCTACTTTCGGTGCCAGCCACTGGTTTGTGATTATTATTGCGGTGGCGGCGTTTATCATTTTCTTGACTGAATTCACCAGTAATACCGCAAGTGCCGCTCTGCTGGTACCGGTATTTGCAACGGTTGCGGAAGCGTTGGGTATGCCGGTAGTGACTTTGACACTAATTATCGGTTTCGGGGCATCCTGTGCTTTTATGCTACCGGTTGCAACACCACCTAATGCCATTGTTTTCGGCTCCGGTTATATCAAACAGGCTGAAATGGTAAGAGTGGGTATAGTGCTGAATATTGCCTGTGTCGCGATCATCTCGCTGTTTGCCTGGTTTTTCTGGCTGTAACTGAAAATTTAATCGATGCCCTTTGAGCGCTACAATGTATAACGACCCTGCCTGATGTTCCGGCCGGGAGATAAAGCCAGAGGGTAAAGAATTCATACCAAAGAGTTTGCTGAATTTTTGGAACGAGTCAGCCAGAAATCTAATATTGTTAATGTAAGACCGATAACCAATCCTACCGATAATACAACCATTGCAGCGTGTGGGCCTGCTGTGGCTAGTCCTGTCATGGCTAATGGCACTAAACTCAAAATGCTCAGATTATTGAACGTTTCTGCAAAGGCCAAAACCATACCTTTATTAGCACTTGCTCTTGTCACCAAAACCACTGTACTTGAAGGTGCTCCAGCACCAAGTGCGATTCCCCAAAATATCAAACATTCCAATGAACCGAAGAGTGTAATTGGAACGAGCATGAAAACTGAGATCACACTAGTTAGTAGCAGACTGATAACGACTAAAGTCGCTTCTTCTCGACCACAAAGCTTGCGAAGCCCACCAACTGAGATATTCCCTATCCCCAGACCGACGCCAAAGGCTATCACGGTCAAGCCGATTTCGGTTGGACCAAATCCGTACCGTTGACGCAAAACTTCTCCCGACAGAAGAAAAGCAGAGACACCGGCACCATTCCAGGCCCCTTTTGCAATGAGTGGTCTGATAATTGACCATTGCCGAAACCAGACTAATTGCCGCCCTACAGGCTTTTTTGATGCTGTTTGTGTCGGAAAACAGTAAAACCCGGCGACAAATGTGATGATGCAGCCAAGTGAGCTAAATAAAAAGGGGGCTTGCCAATTGATGAGATCCGTGAGTATTCCGGCTAAAGCTGGACCAAATGCAATACCGAAAGTCATACCAATCATTACGCTGCCCATAGCGCCCGCTTGATGATTATAAGGAATGATATCGGAGATCAAGGCAAATACTGTGGGTATGATTACCGCTGATGCTATACCGCCAAAAATCCGTAGTACGATCGCGATCTCAAGGGTAGGCGCAAGAATGATAGCGAGGCCATCTGCGGCGAAAAACAACAAAGCGCTCAGAAGTAATCCGCTTCTGTTAATACGATCTGAAAAATATCCAAATATAGGTGCTGCCAGAGCGTAGGAAAATGCATAGCTGGATACCAGCCAGGAGGCACCGACCGCAGTTGTCCCGAAGGCTACTGCGAGAGGGGTAAGCATGGACGATAACATGAATTCGGTCGTGCCGACGAAGAATACGGTGACTGAAAGGATAAATAAAAACGTATAGTTTGTATTCTGTCTTAACGTTGGTGGATGTTGTGTTTTATTTTTCATAAATTCAATTTTACTCCGTATGGATATAAGGTTTATTTCATCTATTTCTTGCGATAAAGCCTGATGGACCGGTGACAGAGAAAAGCTGTTGTGAAATACGCAGAAGGGAGGAAATACCAAGCCAAATTAGAAAGGATAAAGGAGTGATAGTGAAAGTATTAGGTACTACAAGAGCGGTTGGGAAAAAGGAGGGTATAAGATTGTTAGCAATATACCGGGCAAAGAAAGCTTGCACTTATTAGTCGAATCCGCCTGAGATTAGTATTTGATGCTCTCTATCTGATTACATGAGGATTAAGTGAATTTGGCACACCTGACGTCCATAGAGAGCAGGTTTGTTCTTTAAGCTGAATTAATAAAGCCCTTGAGTATGTTGTTCATACGTATTCTGAAGAGTTTTATTTACAGGGTCCCGTAAACCCTTATCTTTGATAAGGTGGGGAGCAGTCACAAAATCTTCAAAACTTGTTTCAAGGGCCAGACCTTTATCATGTTTGTATTTTTTATTTTGGCCATGCTCATTCATATCTATTATTTATATTATTACTCCTCAGATTGATTATGTGTAAAATATCTACAAATTACCATCACTATCATCGAATGTCCGACCCGTTTCCTGAACAGCAAATTCTTCGAAGGATTGAACTCTGATTGGACCTTGGGGAGAGTGTTTGTAGATATGACTGGTCAGATTGTTGTCTAAAAGCATCACATATGACATCCTGTCGCGCTGTCCATTTCGTTCTGTGCGAACAACACCATGCACATTGGCCCGAACATTCCTCGTTAAATTTTCTGTCAGCACTTCCATCGAACTACCAAAGTTAATTATTAGGTAGCCTGGAGCCGGATCGATAGCCAAAAGCTCATTATCTATATAGGCCAAAAGGCCGCGTTCGGTTGTTCTTAGGACTGTCACCCATCCTAAATCGCGATGAAACTTAGAACCTCTGGTTGCTTTCTCTGAACGGTAGTGATTAAACCCGAACATCTGGTGCCCTAGGCCTTCTGAAAGGCCATCAGTGACTAATTCCCAGTCCCTGCGAGGAATACCAACATGGTTTAACACTGATCGTAGTATACATATACCTACGTATGCCATGTGGCGGCCTAGTGTAGCGACCTCAGATGGAATAAGGTCCCAGTGTTTTCGTTCGACGAAGAAACTTTCCCATTGATCATGTTTTCTGTCGTAATAACCTTCGTAATCGGTAGAAAGAGTGCATGATTTAAATCCCGTATAGGGTCGAAGATCACCTTCTGTGACGGGTTCAAAGAAGTGGTGTGCAAATCGATCTCCATGTTCAAAATTTATATAGGATGGCGCTTTCAGGAGGAAAAAACCATACCGGAGGGCCCGGTCAAATCCGTCACTGTCAGCGAAAATAAGATTATCACCTTCCAGATGGGCTCGTGCCATATTTGCTGATTTATACATTTTTAAGGCTACGCTTTCGGATAGTATTGATGGTAGTTTCACCGGAGTTCGCGTTGTTGGTGAGGTTTTCATAGTCATGGTCCTTGGTATGGAGAAAGAACTTTTGTTTTATCCGTGAATATTCTCGATTTTTGGATGAAATTCATAATCAATTTCATCAGCTTTCCTTTTCCCTTCTGAAAATCGAGAAATGATTCTATAGATGTAAGAACGCCATCGTTATCGTATTGATAAATATCTTTGGCTATTATAATAGGAGCCAAAAGTAGATTTATACCTGCTCTATATTGAGCATTTTTTAGAAAAGGATGACATCGTAATTATCTATTACAGCCACAAACATCAACGAAACCACATTAATTGAATATGGTTAACGTTTTTACTGCATGTAATTAATGTATGGCATAGAAAGAATTAAAATGCAAATGATAAAAATAAAAAACACACAATATATTTTCTTTATGGAAAGCAATTGGAATAAAGCTTTATAAATCATTTGGTTATATGTGTAATTTTTTGTTATTAATTTTTAAATACGATGATTTATAAATGAAATTTCTTTATGATTTTTATTAATTCTATTTTAATTCTCTATATTGAGAAAATAACAAATGATTTATTTCAATTAAAATCTATTTAAGAATAGTGATTTCAAAGGATTGTAAATTCAGACTCGATCTTCTAAGGTTAAAAGTGTAGGTAAATAACCTGACTGTCATTTTCAATAAAAATATTATTATACAACTGTGTTGTGAATTTTGACTAATTGAATCCTTCTCAATTAGATAATGTTTTCTTTGAATTATATTTTCCTATAGTGATGACTATTTTTTCTTTCACTTTTTTATGAATTAATTTGTTGTTGAAATTATTATCTCCTAATTATATCGTTAAAAAACAACAAAGCTTCCAGAGGTTTTATTGTAAAGTTGCTGCAAAAGCTGAGTAATGGAATTATTTCTATGAGCCGGATATTTCCTGGTTTTATTTTTATAATGTCCAATCTTCAAGGGACAAATCCGGTATCATTGAAAACGCTTTATCGTTCGTTACCATAGTGATCCTTCGGCTAAGTGCGTGAGCGGCGATAAGTTGATCGAGTGCCCCCATAACTTTCCCTTTCTTTTCCATAGCAGCTCTTAGAGTGCCGTAGCTTGCCGCAGCTTCACTATCCCAATCATAAACTTTAATGGAATCTAAAAAGACATGTACCGTGGCTTTCAGCACTCTATTTTGATGTTTAGCAATACCGTAAAGTAATTCAGCTTCAGTAATACTGGAAATGCATATTTCTGACAGTGGCGTACATTTCATTTTTGCTATAACTTGTGGATGTTTCCGGTATAGATAACTAACTGTATTTGTATCCAACATATACATTATTATTTCACTCCAGCAAACGGATCACGATCTGCTATTCCTTGCTGCCGTTCATCAGCATCTAGAAATGTTGAAGGTACAGTTGTCTTTTCAAGTAAATTGAAAAAATGCTCTAAATTATCTGGTTTGGCTGGTTGTTTTGACAGGATAATATTACCGTTATCGTCTCGACGAATATATACACGGTCTGTATCAAACTCAAATTCGACGGGTAATCTTACCGCTTGATTCCGGCCATTTTTAAATAGTTTCGCGATTCTTTCCATCGTAATCTCCTTCTCTAATCATATGCTAAAGCATAGGCCACAAGTAGGCATATGTCAAAGCATATGTTTTAGTATGCTGGGTCGTGCCTTTTACGGTTGAAATTTATGAAGAAATGGCCCTAAGGGAGGGCCATCTATTATATTTCTTTAACAACAAACAATTGCCGGAAAAGGCTTTATGCTTCATCATAATATTCATCGATATAAAGCGTTAGTTCAATTCCTGGTTTTATATCTGTTGTTTTTATGCCATCGTTCCAGTTCATTAAATCCTTAATATTGATACCGTGACGTTTAGAGATACTGGCAATTGAATCCCCTTGGCGGACACGGTAAATAATGGCATTGTCATTATTTATTCTTAATACTTGTCCAATTTTCAACAGTTTGGTGGTTCTCAGATTATTTATGCGTTGTAATTCACGGGTGGAAACATTAAACCGTTTTGCAATAGCGGATAATGTATCACCTGAGCGAACTTTATATTGATTTTGCTTATTTATCCGCCGGTTGTTCTTCGCAACTTCCTGACGCATATTGCCCAGAATAGTTTCATTTGCCAACGAGTTTTTAAACTGATCAACTTTTGCCTTTGGCAGCATGATGTAATGCGGACCGTTAGGTGATGTGACTCCCCGTTTATATCCAGGGTTATATGCTTTAATGGATGTCAGGGACATGCCCGCCATTTCTGCGGCTTGAGACAGTGTGATTTGCTGACCAACATCAATCTGATCAAGTGCTCGTTGATCATTGGATTTTGGCAGTGTAATACCATATTTATCACTGTGACGGATGACATCACTGAGCGCGAGAACTTTAGATACATAGCGCGCAGTTTCTCTTGGCAGCGATAAGGACCAAAAATCGGTTGGTCTACCTTTTGCTGCATTTTCTTTCATTGCGCGCATAACACGGCCTTCGCCGCTGTTGTAAGCCGCAATAGTCAATAACCAGTCACCATTGAACATTTTATTCAGGCGTTTTAACAGATTCAGGGCGGCAGTTGTTGAGGCAGCAACGTCTCGGCGTGCGTCGTACCATTTATCCTGAGTGAGACCGTAATTGCGACCCGTATCCGGGACAATCTGCCACAGACCTGCCGCTTTAGCGCGTGAGGTAGCATGCGGGTTAAAAGCACTCTCCACTATGGGTACCAGTACCAGTTCCATGGGCATATCGCGCTGCTTGATTTGCCTGACTATCCAGTACATATACGGTTCAGCCCGTAAAGTGACATCGTGGAGATAGCTCTTGTTTTTCAGGTAATAATTTCGTTGTTCACGAACCCTGTAATTATCAGGGATCTGCATCCTCAACTCATCACGGATGTATCTCCACAGCTCCTGTTGAGCGCTGGGATCGCCATCCTTCCAGGCAGCAAACTGATTGGTGCCATCAGTTGCTGCTATCTTGCCTGTTTTTAGATTCGTTGAAGACGAATTCTGTACCCGTTGCTTGGCTGTCATTGACCAATCAGGTCCGGATTGACAGCCAACCAGCAAGACAGATGCGAACAGAATCGCTTTTGTCTTC
Source organism: Photorhabdus sp. RM323S (assembly GCF_042879375.1). Lineage (NCBI taxonomy): Bacteria > Pseudomonadati > Pseudomonadota > Gammaproteobacteria > Enterobacterales > Morganellaceae > Photorhabdus > Photorhabdus sp. RM323S. The sequence continues at coordinate 22,168 of NZ_JBHFKZ010000029.1, read as the reverse complement.
ATAATTAATTTTTATAGTTGCTTAAAAGACGAGCAATAATACTTATCTTGGCTTGATATAGCAACTATCTAAATCAGAATTGATCTTTTTGTATTCTTAGCTGACGGAAAACGCTGGAAAGCGGTTGAGAGTGCGGTGTGATCCCAATATTTCTTTGTAAATCAATATCATCACATTTTAAGAAAATATTGATTTTTTTCTCAGTTTGTAACGTGGTTGGTACTGTTGGTTGATTATTTTCCCTCATTTTAGTTACTTTTTGCTGGTATTCGCTGATAGTCTGATTGGGCAAAACAGCATGAGCGAACTTCATATTAGAAATGGTATATTCATGGGCGCAACAGATCAGTGTGTCATCAGGCAATTCAGCTATTTTTCCTATAGATGCGTACATCTGTTCTGCGGTGCCTTCAAAGAGACGTCCGCAGCCACCAGAGAACAATGTATCCCCACAAAAGAGATAAGGGGCTTGATAAAAAGCAATGTGTCCCAGAGTATGGCCTGGAACATCAATAACCAGAAAAGAAAAACAACCAAAATTGATGCTATTACCGCCACGTACTATTATTGTGGCACCTTTGTTCTGGGTTTCTTCTGGGCCGTATACTGGCAGATCAGGGAATTGATCAATAATCCCAGGGACGCCACCAACATGATCGTGATGATGATGGGTAAGTAAAATTGCATCGGGTATCCAGCCACGGGATTTCAAGGTATCAAGAACCGGTTGTGATTCTGCCGGATCAATAATTACAGTGTGTCTATCTTCATCACAAAGTAACCAAATGTAATTATCCGAAAGGGCCGGAATGCTGATAAGCTCCATTGTATACCTCTTATTAACAGCGGTTTATTAAGGAAAAGAAGCCATGAAATCTGCACAGACAACACAGAACATGAGTCCCCCGGCTTCTTGGTCTGATTTACCTTGGGGGGAGTATTACCGTGCCGCGTTGGAACGTCAATTACAACCCTGGTGGCAGAAAATATTTGGTTTCCATTTGTTGAAAATCGGTCATTTGAGTGCTGAAATTGACAGCAAGGCGTGTCCGATTTTTAATCAGATCAATGTGGGTAAGGAAGGAAAGAATATGCAGGTGATTACTGATCCTTACCATCTGCCATTTGAAGGAAAGTCTGTTGATGCTTGTTTGCTGAGTCATGTGTTGGCTTACAGTGCTGATCCTCATCGTCTTTTACGGGAAGTTGACCGGGTGATGATTGATGATGGCTGGCTTATCATCAGTGGTTTCAATTCATTGAGTCTGCTAGGTTTAGGGAAATTAGTACCAGGATTATGGCGACATCAGCCCTATTGCAGCCGTATGTTTTCCCTGATGCGTCAACTTGATTGGTTGAGTCTGCTTAATTATGAAGTGATGTATCGTGGGAATTTTCAAGTACTACCCTGGCGAAATGAAGCCGGCTTTTTTAACCGGCATTCGCCTGTATTTGGTTGTGTAAGCCTGATTATTGCCCGTAAGCGGACACTGCCATTAACGCTAAACCAGATAAAAATGACGCTATTAAGGCCCAAACTGGGGGGGGCCGTTGGTGTAACAAAATGTTACCGAAAGCGCGATTAATCTGTATTTTCGACATACCCGGTATCGGTTTTGGTTGGTGAGTTTGCGGCGGTTCGAGCCAATTCATCACAACGTTCATTTTCATCATGCCCGGCATGGCCTTTAACCCATTGCCAGTCAATATCGTGGCGGGTAATTGCCTGATCGAGACGTTGCCATAAATCGACGTTACTGACAGGAGATTTATCTGCTTTACGCCAGCTGCGCTTTTTCCAATTATGGATCCATTGGGTAATGCCCTGGCGTACGTATTGACTGTCGGTGGTTAAGACAATTTTACAAGGACGGGTTAGGGTTTCCAGGCCAATAATTGCGGCCATTAGCTCCATTCTGTTGTTGGTTGTGCGATAAAAACCGTCACTGAGGGTTTTTTCGTGTTGTTGATAACGTAATAAAACACCATATCCACCTGGCCCTGGGTTTCCAAGACAAGATCCATCGGTGAAAATTTCTACCTGCTTGCTCATATCTGGTAGACTCTTCTTATTCAATCCAAAACCTTAAGTCTGACATAAAAAAGCGTTATGAGCACTGCGATTACACGACAAGTTGTCCTCGATACCGAAACTACCGGTATGAATAAGTTAGGTGTTCACTATGAAGGACACAAAATTATTGAAATTGGCGCCGTAGAGGTTATTAACCGCCGTCTGACAGGCCGCCATTTTCATATCTATATTAAACCGGACAGATTGGTCGATCCTGAGGCATTTGAAGTTCATGGAATCAGTGATGAATTTTTGCAGGATAAGCCGATATTTGCTGATATCGCAGATGAGTTCATTGAGTTCATTCGTGGCGCTGAGTTAATTATCCATAACGCTCCCTTCGATATCGGTTTTATGGATTATGAATTTGGGAAACTGGGCCGTGATATCCCACCAACAGCTGATTTCTGCAAGATTACCGATAGCTTACAATTAGCAAGAGCGTTGTTTCCGGGAAAAAGAAATAACCTTGATGCGTTGTGTGATCGTTATGATATAGACAACTCTAAACGCACCTTACACGGGGCGTTACTTGATGCTGAAATATTGTCTGATGTCTATTTGATCATGACCGGCGGGCAGACTTCTCTTACATTCTCAATGGAAGGGGATGTTTCTGGCAATGCGGGGGGTTCTGAAGTGCAGCGTATTATCCGGCCTCAAACTGCGTTAAACGTTATTTATGCAGCGGATGAAGAACTTGCCGCTCATGAATCCAGATTGGATTTAGTTGAGAAGAAAGGCGGGAGTTGTTTATGGCGTACAAGTTCTGGACAGAGTTAAAATAAAATTGCAGATAAATCACCTTTAAGGGTGAAAAGTTGATCAGGCGCGCCACTTTGTAATAAAAAATATTGACGGGATGATCCTGGGTTCGTAATATCTACCTCGTTCTCAACCAGAACGCTGCGCGGTGCGGTAGTTCAGTCGGTTAGAATACCGGCCTGTCACGCCGGGGGTCGCGGGTTCGAGTCCCGTCCGCACCGCCAAAGATTTCGAAGCCTTGGGTAATCGCCCGGGGCTTTCCCGTTTATGTCATGCAGCAGTCTCTTTATTGGCAATGATGAAATTGCATTAAAATAAGACATAGGGAAGCTACCAGCTTTCTATATTTCTTGTTTCTGCAACCTTTATCAGGAACTTATTTTCTTTACCAGGTCTATAGCGTGATGGCCAAATAGCCGATGGATGTAAACCCAATTCGGTGGCGATTAACGCTTCTCCCTTTGGCCATGGACGATGCAATGCATTACTCAGTGTAGATGATGCCAAACCTGCTTTGCGGGAAACCGCTGAAAGGTTTGTTCCTTGTTTTCTTAAGGCTGCAATAATATCCGCTGGATGCCAATCTTGAATATTCATCATAATCTCCTAATTTTAATTATTAGAAAACACTGATAATAGATAAATTATCAATGTTTTTACCACTTGGTGGTAATTGGGAGACAGATTATCAATGAGGGTTAATTAAAGAGGCTATCGAAACGATTACGTAATAATGGTAACGGTTATTTTTCAACAAAATAAGACCTATATATTGAAGGTGTTTTTGCCGGATGTAAAGGTCATAATTATTATATATTGAAAGTATTCTTGGTTTAATAGCTCGATTGGCTAATAGTTTCTTATTGGTACTTTTGACGCATTTTTTACAGTCTCAAGACAGCATCCATCCAGGGTAATTCACAATCAAAATGCCCCTCAATGTTCAAATCAAGGGGGAATATCTTGTAGCATAGCCATTACTTTATTTTCATAAATAAAATAAGTGCTTTTGTCTTTAATGCTCCAAGGATCGGAGCTATTTTTATTATTCTATTTAAAATAACCTGATTATATAATGGATTGCAATAATTAATTCGTCAAAAAATAATATTTTTGTTTTATCGATATTTGTTAATTAAATTTTTTATTACTTTACGTAAAAATATCATTATATAATAAAATATTAATATAAGTATTATTTGATTTTAAATTATTTATTTGTTGATGTGACGATGATATTGATATCTGGAGGGGGGCTGAGTATTAATCAATGTGGTAGTTGGAAATTGCCTTGAATTGAAGGTGTGTTTCCGTTTAATTGGGTATTTTATCTATCACTTTGCGCCTAATAGTTATGTTTAATTAAATGACCTCTCTCTATAGCGTAATGAGTTTGTTTATTACTCTGATAATGATGAAGTTCATGCAAACCAGTAACGTAAATCAAAGAATTGTTGTTCAGGTGAGATTAAGATAGTTTCCTTAATATCTGGCTTTAAAGATTGCGGTTTGTACGCTGTGCTGAGAAAATTATCCCCCTAAACGTTTTTATCCCACTTGGAGTAGAAAATGACCACTCGTAAAACCCTTGCTAATGCTATTCGCTTCCTTAGCATGGATGCTGTGCAGAAAGCAAAATCAGGGCACCCTGGTGCGCCTATGGGAATGGCTGATATCGCTGAAGTTTTATGGCGTGATTATTTAAATCATAACCCAACTGATCCACATTGGGTCGATCGTGATCGTTTTGTATTGTCTAACGGCCATGGCTCTATGCTGATTTATAGCCTGTTGCATCTCACCGGTTATGACGTTTCTATTGATGATCTGAAAAATTTCCGTCAGTTACATTCCAAAACTCCAGGCCATCCTGAGTATGGTTATGCGCCAGGCATAGAGACAACGACCGGTCCTTTGGGGCAGGGGATTGCCAATGCGGTAGGTTTTGCGATTGCTGAACGTACTCTGGCTACACAATTTAACCGTCCTGGTCATGATATTGTTGACCATAACACTTATGTGTTTATGGGGGATGGTTGCATGATGGAAGGCATTTCTCATGAAGTTTGCTCACTGGCGGGAACGTTAAAACTGGGCAAACTGATTGCTTTCTATGATGACAATGGTATTTCTATTGATGGTCATGTTGAAGGCTGGTTTACCGATGATACCGCAGGTCGTTTTGAGGCTTATGGCTGGCATGTGGTTCGCGGCGTTGATGGTCATAATGCAGATGCAGTCAAAGCAGCGATTGAAGAAGCGCGTAAAGTTTCTGATAAACCTTCATTACTGATGTGTAAAACAGTGATCGGTTTTGGCGCGCCAACCAAAGCGGGTACGCATGATTCTCACGGTGCCCCACTGGGTGACGCAGAAATTGCTGCAACGCGTGAAGTGCTGGGTTGGAATCATCCCCCCTTTGAAATTCCAGCGGAAATCTATTCTGCGTGGGATGCAAAAGAGATGGGTAACGCGAAGCAAGCAACCTGGAATGAGAAGTTCGCTGCTTATGAAAAAGCGCATCCTGAATTAGCCGCTGAATTCAAACGCCGTACCGGTGGCGAATTACCGGCAAACTGGGAAACCGAATCAAAAGCATTTATCGAACAATTGCAACAAAATCCTGCCAATATTGCCAGCCGTAAAGCTTCTCAGAATGCTCTGGAAGCTTTCGGTAAAGTGCTGCCTGAATTTATGGGGGGGTCTGCTGACCTGGCGCCAAGTAATTTGACGATGTGGTCTGGTTCTAAGCCATTGAACGAAGATCAGGCAGGTAACTACATCCATTATGGCGTTCGTGAATTTGGCATGTCCGCCATTATGAACGGTATTGCTCTGCATGGTGGTTTTGTACCTTATGGCGCAACTTTCCTGATGTTCGTTGAATATGCCCGTAACGCCGTGCGTATGGCGGCACTGATGAAAATTCGCAGCATCTTTGTTTATACCCATGACTCAATCGGTTTGGGTGAAGATGGTCCGACTCACCAACCGGTAGAACAGATTGCCAGTTTGCGTGTGACGCCAAATCTAAGCACATGGCGTCCATGTGATCAGGTTGAATCCGCAGTGGCGTGGAAATACGCTATCGAACGTAAAACAGGTCCATCAGCACTTATTTTCTCTCGCCAGAATCTGGCACAGCAAGAGCGTACTGCTGAGCAGTTGGCGAATATTGAAAAGGGTGCTTACATCCTGAAAGATTGTGAAGGTCAGCCAGAGTTGATTCTGATCGCAACAGGTTCAGAAGTTGAATTGGCGGTAGGGGCCTATAATCAATTGACTCAGGAAGGCCGTAAAGTACGTGTCGTTTCTATGCCGTCTACTAATGCTTTTGATAAGCAGGATGCAGCGTACCGTGAAGCGGTATTACCAACGGCGGTTTCTGCGCGTGTTGCAGTTGAAGCGGGTATTGCTGATTACTGGTTTAAATATGTCGGTATGCATGGCGCTATCGTGGGCATGGAGACATTTGGTGAATCGGCTCCTGCTGATCAGCTGTTTAAAGAGTTCGGTTTCACTGTAGAGAATGTCGTCGCTAAGGCTAAAGCTCTGCTGAAATAATGAATTAGTCTAGAAGTGAGCGCATCCGGGGTAAATGTTGATCGGGTGCGCTCTTTTACTTATGCCTCGCAGATTCCGGGAACGGCTAGTTTTTGAAATATGTGCGGTGACCCGGTTATCCCATCGGGATACTTGGCGAGCTTCGCCTGAAATTCTGGATTAGTGAATGCAGCGCGAAAACATTCCAAATTTTCCCAAACAGCATAGTTCATGAACGTACCACTGCCAGCGATCCCGCGATGTAATTGTGCGGAAATCAGGCCGGTTTGTGCCAGCATATACTCCGCATCTTCCTTCCAGGCCGCCTCCAGGATGTCTGCCTGTGCGGGATCAACATGAAATATGTTCATCAGTACTATGGAACCATCGGTGTTCGAAAATAATTGTTCCCGCATGGTCACGTGGGTGTCCATTTCTTCTAGCTTTAGCATCTTTATCTCCTGAAAGTGACTTGTTTGTATTTATGTTTGTTTTACTATTCTGCCGGAGTGAGCCGTGCGATTCATGCGGTTCACGACGGCGACATGCCAACATAGGTATGAAGGTTGTGCAGCGATCCGTTGGTGCGTCGTACTTTTAGTCGAATTCTTTGTCGTGATTGATAAACCAATCCTCAGTACTGTCTGGCATCGATGGATCTTCCAGTCTGGCCTCCAGGCTGAGTAATGTGTCCAACGTCACTTTCAGCTCGTTGAGTTCAGTGTCTTTCACGAGCGATTCCATCCATTCGGTTTCAAGCGACGTCGCCGTATCAAAGGTACGCTGACCAAGCTCAGTGAGTCGATAGAGCGGTGAGCGTTCGTGTCGGGGATTAATGATGGCTTTCACCATTCCTGCCTTCAATCCAAGATTCAGTTGTTTCTGCGCACCTTGGCGTGTGATGCGCATCGTTGCGGCAATCTGCGGCGCTGAGAGTGGATGCGGTGCGAGTGCAATCGCACTGAGTACCTGCCATATCGCGCTCGTGATACCCAACGGGGCAACGAGCTTATCCCCTTTAGAGAGCAGTCGGGCATTGAGCCGGAATACCGCCAATGTGATTTCGTTGAATATCTCAGACGCCGGAGTTTTCCTGATCGACACGATTTACTTCCTTTCCTAGACTTCAATAAACGACAACCAGTTTCCATATATTGAAGCTGGTTGTCAATATTTGAGCGAATGGTATTGATAGATCAATGTATTGGGTTTGATTTATATCAAATGCTGTCACAAAAAAGTGACAGTTGATTGTCGTATTCATCATTTGTGGATTAAGGTCGTTGTTTAATCTATGCAGGCTCTTATGGCACGTTTTCCATTTCGTGAGTTTACTATTGCCATCAATCTACTTTTCCCTTAATCTCATTGTCAGTAGCTGAATCGTTTCATTTTGTTGTCTGGAGAGGTTTTTTGTGCCACAGTTTTAGCAATTTTGTGATAAACAATCAGTACATTAGTGATTGAGTCAGTTATCCTAAACGGTTGCGTGGTAATAACTATATTCAGGGAGTAACATGACAATCAAGGTAGCAATAAACGGTTTTGGCAGGATAGGGCGCAGTATTTTACGTGCTCTTTATGAGTCTGGGCGTCGGGCTGAAATTGCTATTATTGCTGTTAATGAGTTGGCCAATGCCGAAGGGATTGCTCACTTGCTGAAGTATGACTCCAGTCACGGTCGTTTTGCCTGGGATGTGCGGTTGAATAATGATTTGTTGCAGGTTGGTGACGATAATATTCGTCTGTTTCATCAACCCGATATATCGGCATTGCCCTGGCAAGAATTGGGGATTGATATTGTTCTTGATTGCAGTGGGATATATGGCAGCAGAGCTGATGGGGAAGCGCATCTTGCCAGTGGCGCAAAAAAGGTGCTGTTTTCTCATCCGGGTGGTAATGACTTAGACGCGACGGTGGTTTATGGTGTGAATCAAGACTTACTGACAGCGGAGGATCGCATTGTATCCAATGCCTCTTGCACCACCAATTGTATTATTCCCATCATTAAATTATTGGATGATGCATTTGAGATTGAATCTGGCACAGTGACAACAATTCATGCCTCAATGAATGATCAGCCTGTGATTGATGCCTATCATCAAGATTTACGGCGTACCCGGGCTGCCAGTCAGTCTATCATTCCGGTGGATACCAAACTGGCCGCAGGGATAACCCGGATTTTTCCAAAATTCTGTGACCGTTTTGAAGCCATCTCAGTACGCGTACCAACGATTAATGTTACTGCTATTGATTTGAGCGTTACAGTAAAATCTCCAGTGAATGTCAGAAAAATCAATGAATTAATGCAAAAATCAGCTGCAACTTCATTTCGTGGTATAGTTGACTATACCGAATTGCCGTTAGTTTCAACGGATTTTAACCATGATCCCCACAGCGCGATTGTTGATGGCACACAAACGCGGGTTAGTGGGCAACATCTGATTAAGACATTAGTCTGGTGTGATAATGAGTGGGGTTTTGCTAACCGAATGTTGGATACAACGTTAGCAATGGCTGCTACGGGTTTCAAATGATCTGTTGCTGACAGACGGTGCATAATAATAGATCTGCACACGGCACAAGATTAAACAATTTAGAGAATCAACGAGAGGATTCACCATGTCTGTAATTAAGATGACCGATTTAGATCTGGCGGGTAAGCGGGTTTTGATCCGCGTTGACCTGAACGTTCCGGTAAAAGATGGCAAAGTCACCTCTGATGCGCGTATCCGGGCTTCTTTGCCGACCATCGAAGCAGCATTAAAACAGGGCGCTAAGGTTATGATTACTTCTCACCTCGGCCGTCCTACTGAAGGCGAATATAATGAAGAATTCTCGCTGAAACCAGTAGTCGATTACCTGAAAGAGAAATTATCTTCCCCGGTTCGTCTGGAAAAAGCGTATCTGGAAGGCGTGGACATAGCGGAAGGTGAGCTGGTTGTTCTGGAAAATGTTCGCTTTAATAAAGGTGAGAAGAAAGACGACGAAACTCTGGCTAAAAAATACGCTTCTCTGTGTGATATTTATGTCATGGATGCATTCGGTACGGCGCATCGTGCTCAGGCTTCTACCCACGGTGTGGCTAAGTTTGCTCCTGTAGCCTGTGCAGGTCCTCTGCTGTCCGCAGAACTGGAAGCATTGGGTAAAGCGCTGGATAAGCCGGCCCGTCCAATGGTTGCTATCGTTGGTGGTTCTAAAGTTTCAACTAAGCTGACCGTATTGGACACCCTGTCCAAAATCGCGGATCAACTGATTGTGGGCGGAGGTATCGCGAATACTTTTGTTGCCGCGGAAGGCCACAATGTGGGTCGTTCACTGTATGAAGATGACCTGATCCCAGAAGCGAAAAAACTGCTGATAAGCTGTGATATTCCAGTGCCAACTGATGTTCGTGTGGCAACAGAATTCTCTGAAACTGCGGAAGCCACCTTGAAATCGACCGGCGATATTAAAGATGATGAGCAAATCCTCGATCTGGGAGAGGAATCCGCTCAACGTCTGGCAGATATCTTGAAAAACGCTAAAACTATTCTGTGGAATGGCCCGGTTGGTGTATTCGAATTCCCTAATTTCCGTCAAGGAACTGAAATTGTCGCCCGCGCAATTGCTGATAGTGACGCATTCTCTATCGCAGGTGGTGGCGATACGCTGGCAGCGATCGACCTGTTCGGTATTGCTGACAAAATTTCTTACATCTCTACTGGTGGTGGTGCTTTCCTTGAATTTGTCGAAGGAAAGAAACTGCCTGCGGTTGTGATGCTGGAAGAACGTGCAAAACAGTAATTAAGTCATGACGGGCAGTTTTATCTGCCCGCTCTAAACAGGACCCACGTAACATGTCTAAAATTTTTGATTTCGTAAAACCGGGTGTCATCACTGGTGATGATGTTCAAAAAGTGTTCGCAATAGCCAAAGAAAACCACTTTGCGTTGCCGGCAGTAAACTGTGTAGGTACTGATTCAATCAACGCAGTGTTGGAAACGGCCGCCAAAGTTCGTTCTCCTGCCATTATTCAGTTCTCTAACGGTGGTGCTGCTTTTATTGCCGGTAAGGGTGTGAAAGCTGAAGGTCAGCAAGCGGCTATTCTGGGTTCAATTTCGGGTGCTCACCATGTTCATCAGATGGCTGAACATTATGGTGTGCCTGTGATCCTGCATACTGACCACTGTGCGCGTAAACTGCTGCCGTGGATTGACGGCTTGTTAGATGCAGGTGAAAAGCATTACGCGGCGACGGGTAAACCGTTGTTCTCTTCCCATATGATCGATCTATCAGAAGAATCGCTGGAAGAAAATATTGAAATTTGCAGCAAATATCTGGCTCGTATGGCAAAAATCGATATGACGTTGGAAATCGAGTTAGGTTGTACTGGTGGTGAGGAAGATGGTGTTGATAACAGCCATATGGATAGCTCCGCTCTATACACTCAACCGGAAGACGTTGCTTATGCTTATGAGAAGCTGAATGCTATCAGCCCACGTTTTACTATTGCGGCTTCTTTCGGTAACGTTCATGGTGTTTATAAGCCTGGCAACGTTAAACTGACACCAAAAATTCTGCGTAACTCGCAGGACTATGTTGCTGAGAAATTCAATTTGCCACACAACAGCTTGGACTTTGTTTTCCACGGTGGTTCCGGTTCGACAGCGGAAGAGATCAAGGAAGCGGTCAGCTACGGCGTTGTTAAAATGAATATTGATACCGACACCCAATGGGCGACTTGGGAAGGTATTCTGAACTATTACAAAAAGAACGAAGGCTATCTGCAAGGCCAGTTGGGTAATCCGGAAGGCGCAGATAAACCCAATAAGAAATTCTACGATCCACGGGTATGGTTGCGTGCCGGTCAGGTTTCTATGATTGCCCGTCTGGAACAAGCGTTCAAAGAATTGAATGCGATTGATGTGTTGTAATTAGAATTATTGTCGTAAATAAACAACCCCTGGAAGAAATTTCAGGGGGATTAATATTTATAGCTAATTTGATTATTTATTTTGATCTAAATAATCTAGCACTCTTTTGGTGACATGATTTAGAAAATCTAACGCGGTAGTCTCCCATAACTCTGGATCAAAGTCATATTGATACCGATCTTTGAACTCTTTTTCTAAATCTTTAGCATTATGAATAAAATCCTCAATCTCCTCTAATAATTCTCTTTTCATCCCCTCAGTTGTCGTCTCAAGATAGTCATTTATTGTGTCATCAATTTCCGGGCCAAATATAAATTCGCAATCTTGATTAAAGTAAGCGCCGATTAAACGATTGAGTTCCATTTTTCTTTCCTATGTTTCAATTAAATTTTGGAAACGCTGTCAATATATAGTATGGTTGACCATTATACTCAGAATGAACTAAAACAACTCTGATTTTATATAATTTTTCCGCATTTTGTGAGCCTTTAATAACACCAATGCCGACAGGCGTATGTGAGATGTAATCTATCTCTAGCTTTAATTCTTTTGGAGCATATTTTAGCATGGAGGTTATTCTAAATTGATTCGATTTTAAGGCTTTTGAAATTGCTGTCTCTGCTGTTTTTATATCATAGAAAGAACTTGATGCTCTCATTGATTTAGATGCTAAAAGTCGAGCTTTTAGTTCCTGCTCTGATAATCCAACATGTTTAAGCAAAGTATGGCCTCCTGGCTTTAACCCAGTCTCTGATTCATGTTCAATTAATTTAATTCTGCCTACCCGTACAGAAGCAACTCTAACCGCACCTACCATTGAAGCAAATGAGAGCGGTACAGCGATATCAACGGTGAGCCCTATTTCAGACGCGGTGTAGTCATCAGCACCAAACTCTTTTGCTAATTCTACCGCCTCTCGATAAGTTTCGGTCGTTGTTTCTCTACCGGTTATCATTTGATTGGCAGAAGCATTCATTACATCAAGACTGTGTGCCCCGATAATAACGCAACCAACTTTGGTTAATGTTGTTGGATCAGGTGCAATGCAAAGCCCTCCGGCACCAATGAGCTCAACCACTCCAGCGGCTAAACCCGCTCCGCCTAATATTCTATTACTCCAAGTTTCCTCTTCTGTAATGGTATTATCCGACAGAATTGCCGCTAGCTGAACTGGCGATAAAACAATGCGTAACCCATTTTCAAATTCTGAGTCAACAGCGTCATCAGTTAAGTAATTGGTATTATTCACGTTAATAAATCCTGTCATCTCAGCGGCGGTAAGAATCTATTGAGCGGCGATATAGCTAATTCTCAGGCCTTTTGTTGGTATCGAATGTATCAAGGATCGTCACCAGTGTAGATCAAACCTTGTTTTTCACCTTTTCAGTGTTGAATAAAACATATTTTTCATACTGGTTGCTCCTTATACTGGATTTGTCTGATTTTGCTTCGCTTCTGTGGAGAAATCAATCAAAAATTTATAAATTTAAAATAATTTACATTAGTTAATAAGGAGAGTTAAGGAAGAAACAGGGTCAAGAATGCGATTGATACTATTCAATATCACAATGCCATAAAATTATTTATATTTTATATCATATGGTTAACTTTATTTTCGTGTTTTTATTTACTCAATGGATATAGGGTTATAAGGGCATAGGTATAAGTAATCATCAAATTTATTAATTTCTTCTGCTAAAATTAAAATATATTTCTATGAACAACTAATATAATAGAAAAACAAGCTATAAGATGAACTTTTCCTTAATAGCTTGTTTTTAAAGATGTTTGTTGACTCCCCCTTTGAATCTTTATTTATTCAGGGAGGAGTGGTATTCAGCAAGTGGTATTATCTTCTATTTGAGATTCTGCTCGAAATTCATGAAGCTCTCCTCATTCCTAATTTTTCAGCAATAGCCGCAGAGCGAATATTAATAGCGTCTGTTGATATTTTATTTATATTTTGTCCTTTTAATGATTTCTTTATGGATTTTATTGTCAGGAATTTTCCAACACCTTTGAAATTATATTCTCTATTAGTTGCAATAGCTGATTCTGTTTCTTGCAACATAGCTCTTTCTTCATTACTGAATTGAGTGTAGGGATGAGCTAATGCATAGTTGACATGTAGTTCTGTTTTTTTATTTTTTACATCATGATATGTTTTAACTTCCATTGCTGCATAAATTTTTCTTTCACCGGTATAATTGTTTTTTTCACTTTTATCCATTAAAGCAAAGAAGTCTGTTTCTGCATAAAAATCAGGGTGATTGCTTCTATATTTATGTCCTTCTCTGTACTCTGATATCGTATCCTTTATCGTTTTTACCATATAGCCAGATATGTCAGATCCTAACGAAAGATTTTCCTTTGATTTTTCCGAAAGGGCTGTATTTGCTTCAAGCCTGCTATATATTATTTGACTTTGTTCTATACTTTTTAGCAATTCTTCATGACCAAGTAAATAGCCGGAAGGATTGGAGTCCCCTACGCGAACAACTTTTAATGATTTATTTTTTGTATAACTGCTTTCTCTTTCATCCCATTTAACGACATGTGAGCTTCGTGCCGCTAATTTAAATTTTAATTTATCAAGTGAACTCACCTCTTTGGTATATTTTCCTGTTTCTGGTGCTAATCCATTTTCATCTTGTAAGCTAACTGGATTATTTCTTACCATCCGGTATAAATTCAGTCCATCAATTGTTCCTGCCGGGTCTGCACTTAACCATCTGCCTGTCCACGGTTGATAATAGCGGTAACCGTAATAATACAGACCGGTGACATCCCGCTCTTTACCTGAGTAACGAATGGTTTTATAACCGGCCTCTATCTGGCTGTTTGCCGCCCATAATGCGGTACCACCAAATGGGTAATATTCTTCCTCACTGATAATCTGTCCCTGATTGTCCAGTTCAAGCTGGCTGGAGCCGATAAGGTTATCGTAACTGTAACGTAGCTGATTGTTGTCGATACCTTCTGGTTTTCCGTTCTCCCAATACAATGCCCGCACCTGTGCGCGACCGGCTTCACCTACGGTGATAACTTGCAGGTCTTCTATTATGGTAGTGCTGTTTTGTGTTGTGCGTAGCTCTAATCCAGGCAGATAAGTGACTCGCTGCTGCGTGGTATTTTGTGTTTGCTGTTGATTGACTTTCAGCCGCCGCATCCCGTCACTGTCATAGCGATACCACTCGTTTCCTGTGCCGTTATTGACTTGCTTCAATTCGCCTCGTGGTGTCCACACCAGAGCCTGTCCGGGCAACAGACTGGTTTGATGACCGCCAGCATCGAACAGTGCATCAACTTTGTTTGGATCGGTCGTCAACGTGCTGAGAACCCCCCGATTGCTGTGATTTGAGATCGTTATATCTGTCGTGTAGTTGTTTTGAGTGGCCGGTGAGCTGTGCCGGATTTGCATCAGATTACCGCTGTGATCGTAACTGTAGCGGCGAGTATAGTTGGTGTAAGTGTTGTTATCAGAAGGTAGCGCAGGTGAAGGAAGTTGATTACTTTGCTGACTAATATTCGCCATTTCACGCCCTGTCGCCGTGATAAGCTGATACAGGGAGTCGTAAGTATAAGTATTCTCTGGCACCACTTTTTGATTGCGCCAGAAGCGGGTGGCTTCTGCGTCATTACGGATACTGATGACATTGCCTACCGGGTCATATTCATAGCGTAAATCCTGTAACACCTTGGTATCTGACGAACGGCGGGTGGTGATACCGATAAGCCGCTGAGTTTCCGGTTCATAGCGGTATTCAGTGATAACCCCGTTACCGTGCTCTTCGCGTAATTTTTGTCCGGCGGCGGAGTAGGTCAGGGATTTGATAATAACTTGTTCATTCTGGCCTTTTAGTGTTAACCAGCTCCCTTTTAGTTGCCCGGCCACATCATAGGTTAGACGTTGTATATTTCCTTTTGCATCGGTTTGGCTCAACAGAGCGCCAGTTGTATCGGTTTTACTTTGGGTAATATAGACATCGTTGCTCAGTTTCTTCTGCCAGATGCTCTGGTCTTCACCTGTCCAATCAGCTTCCTGACCATCAAGCAACAACCGGTGGGATTGTGATAAAACGGTACCTGTCAGGGAAAGGCTGTTCAGTTGAGTTAATCCCGCGGTATCGTAATGGCTAACACACTGACCGGCGAGGTTGAGATTTTTCTCGGTGGTTGTATTGCCTGCCCAGATAAGGCGTTCGGTAATTTTCTCTTCCGTCTGCATTTGCTCGGTGATCGCGAGCAGGCGACCGGGCAGCGTGCTGTCTTCATAACGATGGTTTTGGCGGACACCGGTTGCATTGATGATCAATACCGGGCGGCCTTCAATATCGCTGAGTGTGATAGTCCGGCCGGCATCAACACTTTCTTCACGCAGGACATTGCCTGCCAGATTAAAGACACGAATGAAATTCGGGCCGCTCTGGTTTTTGTTCTTGCGTGGATCGGTACTTTTTGCCTGAAATCCCTGAATATTGAATTCATAGAGAGTGATCAGTTCGTTACTGTTTTCATTTGCTTGAATACGTAGATATTCCAGAGTGCGTACACTTAACTTCCGGTTATCCAATACACTGATCGATGGTGTCTTTTTGTCAATTGCAGATTGATAACTGCTCATATTTTCGCTCCTGAGGCTATTTTAATCTTTAAGATAATTTAAGTTACGACAACAACCGAAAAGACATTATCACTAAATGAGCAGGGAAAGCGATTTATCGTGATGTTATTAATGCAAACACTGTGGTGATTTTTGAGATTGTGCTGGTGGGGGATTAAAGTTTCAGATAGTGGGTATGAGCTGCTAACCATCAGGAAAATAAGTAGTTATCAGATTTGGTATGTTAATAGGGCTTAATAACGAATGATTTATATTTTAGCTTTAAAGATAAGCAAAATTTATTAAGCAGCGGTAGTAAGAACATCAATTACATTACTGTCTGTCATTTATTGAAGTACCCATCCACATAACAAAGAGGACGTGTTATGAGTTTTGCATTCGATATGGCGGATTATCATATTCTCACTGAGAAGTTAGGCATTACCACGTTAAGCGAAATTGCCGGCTTTTCCTTTGAGCAAGTGTGCGAGGCTGCGGCCGGCACGCTAAGTATGGGGGAGTGTCGTGCAGTATTTGATGCTGTGGTAGCCCAGCAATCGCTTGAAAACACACAGGTACGCCGCATCCTGGCGAAAGCCAATCCTCAGTTTAGGAGTGCGGTCACGCTGGATATTCCAACTGAAGAAGTGCAGTTTTATAGCAACAATTTTATTCCTGAACGTAATGAGTCGTTTGTTAGGGAAGGGGATGTGGCATCTATGTTCTCCCCAGCGGCCTATTTGACTGAATTATACCGTGAAGCGCGCTATTTACATGATCCAAACTCCTTTCACCATCTGGATAGACGCCGCCCGGATCTGGGGGAACTGGTCCTCAGCCAACAAAACATGGAGGAGGCGGTTTCTACCCTGTCTCTGTCCAATGATATCTTGGTAGCGGGTATTAAGAAAAAATTCAGCTTTAAAACCGATGTTGAGGTGTACCAAAAGCTGGTTCACCATCTCTATAACAACCAGCATAGTTCGTATCATGCGGCGTATGACATTATTCGCCAGGTCTTGGTCGCCAAGAAAGTGTCGTTGCCGACCTTGTTGTCACTGGATAACCGCCCGGATCAGGCTGACCGCGTGTTGCCGGTTGCTATGGAGTTGGGGATTTCACCTGGGAATTATGCACTTCTGAGCCAGAGCGGGATACAGAATAGTGCTGATGTATTGTACAAGAGGATGTTTGGTGATGTAGCCCCGGGATCGCTGCTGAATGCGCAGGCACTAGCCGGATATTATGACCTGCCTGCGGCAATGTTTGAGAACATTCTGACTGTACTTGAACCGGAGGTGTCTGATACAGAAGGTCAATACATTGATGATGTTCTGACATATGTTGGCTCAATTAAGCCGTTGCGATTTACCCGCATTACACGCGTCAATAAGACAAATCCTGGGGCGCGTTCCTTAAATCCGGAGATCCGGGTGACGAGTGAAGGAACTTTGCAACTGAGTTTTATTTGGAGCACAAATGCTGCGAATTTCAATGTGAAGGTTAATGGAGAGTCTGTATGGAACAGCTACGATACTGGGACAGATCGATATAAATCCCATACAGTTGACCTTAATTCTTCTTTGCTTACAGTGGATAGCCTAAAGGTTACGGTATTCGAATATGATGTTGACCAAGGTTATTCTCATATTTTTACCATTGAACGCTACTCCTCCCACAATGCTTTGCTGTATTTGAATAGTTTGGTGTTACTGCATAGAACGACCCGGCTTTCATTACCTACTGTCTTTCAGGTGTTTGAGCGTCATAGTAAGACCTTAAACGAAGCCATGTTGAACTCTCTGGATCGCGTTAAGCGTTATGTTGCCCGTTACAATATCAAGGAAGAGCAGGCTTTGGTGCTTGCCAACTTCGATATTTCCCAACATGTTGTTGATGGACAGGCAAGTCAGTTTGATGTGTTGTTTAACACTCCACCGCTTGATGGCAAACATTATGTTCTGGGAGGTGACAAAATGGACACCAATCCTGGTAAAGAGCATGCCAACCATAACAAGAGCATATTAAAACGTGCCCTTAAGGTTGATGATGTTGGCCTTAATAAACTGCTCTATGTTGTTGATCCAATAGATACAGATGGATGCTTTGCCAATAATATCGGCAACATTTCGGATATGTATTGTGCGGCGCTATTAGCGAAAGTTCACCAGCTTTCTGTGGCTGAACTGGATGTGTTATGCAAGACGCTCGGTTACAGCAAAACAGCAATTTATGATGTTTCTGATGATGCACTCGCCACATTGGTGGATAACGTTTACCAGACGGTCATGTGGTTGTGTAAACATAATCTGAGCATGGTTGATTTGGTGCTTATGACCACCTCTACCTATGACACCGCTCAAATCCCGGAAATCGAAAACCTGGTGAGCACACTGGTTACAGGTGTACAAGAAGCGACATTGACAGGGCACAAGCTTAAGGCTGCGATGGCTCCACATTTAGCGTCAGCCCTGGGGCTATCTTCCAGTGAAGTGGCACATAATCTATTGATTTGGCTGGATTCATTGACTAAAGGTTCGGTAGATAGCATGTGGGGGATGATTCAGAATCTGGATACCGGCAAGCCGTTTACCGTTGATGGCAAAGTGATTACGTTCTGTCACCGGTTGGCCCAATTGTCACTGATTTATCAACGTCTGCAACTGAGTGAGCGTGAACTGATGTTAATCGTGGCGAAGCCGGTTTTGTTGCAAAAGGGTATGATTGTTGTCAACAACGATGTGCTTTCACTTATAAAGTTGTCCCGTTTCCATCAGTGGATAATTAAGCTGGGAGCACAGGCTTCATCAGTACTGATGTCGTTGTTAAAAGAAACACTGACTGTAGAGCAGGTTGCTCAGGCAATGGCGGCAGACACCAAGGCTATGCAATTGGCGGCTGAACAGGTGAATTCGTCGCTGAAAGCTTCTCCATTACTGGATATGACCACGGTGGAACGTGTGCTGCAATGGCATGAGGCAACACAGACGCTGGGGATTTCTCCGCAGGAGATCGCTCAACTGTATCGTCTGAGTTATGCCACATCGATAAAACAGGATGGGGCATTAATTGAAGGCACTCTCTACGAAGATTGGCAAAAACGGGCTACGGCACTGGTTGCACGTCTGAAAGAGACTCAATGGTTGGTGGTCATGAAGATCTGTGATGAAAGATTGAGCACTGCACTGTGCGAATTCTATCTGAATCATGTCGTTGACAAAAACTTTAATCTGCGTACTCGGGATGACCTATATTCCTATTTGCTGATTGATAATCAGGTGAGCGCTGAGGTAAAAACCAGCCGGGTAGCTGAGGCAATGGCGAGTATTCAGCTGTATGTTAATCGTTGCTTACAGCAGTCCAGCCGGGAAGCGAGTGTTAAAACTGCGGCTCTGAGTCGATCTTTTATCAAAGAGTGGGAGATCTATAACCGCCGCTACAGCACCTGGGCAGGTGTATCCCAGCTAACCTACTTCCCGGAGAACTACGTCAATCCTACCCAGCGGATTGGTCAGACAAAGATGATGGATACCTTGTTGCAGTCCATCAATCAGAGCCAGCTTTCGACTGATACGGTTGAGGATGCTTTCAAGGCGTATCTGACGGAGTTTGAGCAGGTAGCAAACTTGTCCATTGTCAGCGCCTATCACGATGCTTTGAACCTGGATTCTGGCCTGACCTATTTTGTGGGCAAAAACCAGGATGCCACTCCGGCCTATTATTGGCGCAGTGTGGACCATGATCAGTTCAAGGAGGGAGTGTTCCCGGCTACGGCCTGGAAGGAGTGGAAAGAGATCACTTGTGCTGTTACACCGATAGCAGACCTTATCCGCCCGGTTATGTTTAACACCCGTCTGCATCTAATGTGGCTGGAGCGCCGCGAGGATGCCAAGTTGCAACAGGTCAAAGAAAAACAAGAAGAACAAAAACCAGCCTGGGTTTATGAGTTAAAGCTGGCATACCTGCGTTATGACGGAACCTGGAGTGCGCCATTGAGCTTCGAAGTTAACTTGAAAAGCGGGCTACCAAAAGAGGCGGGTTTGTACTGTACGGTGTCCCGGGGGAGCAACAGTTCTCTACAGGTTATGGTGTATGAGAAACTTGCCCGGGCTAATGAATACACTGTCAGCCATGTTCGTTATTCTTGTGCCATTGATGGGGGATTTCAACTTGTGTCGGCTATGGCGACCGATGCATTGGTGAGGGCTGTCAGACATGAGCTTGATACTATTGAGGTGCCCAGAGTCGCTAATCATTTTGCGTCTGGACAGTATGAATTTACAAGTGACACGGTGAAATTTACCGATAAGTATACTAACAAGAAAATTACGCTGGTTGGGCAGAGTATTACTAAGAATACAGAAACGAATAAGTACATATTTAAAGGTCAGCTCCGTGATGTCGCAGCTATAGCGCCCGGTAAGTCTCTGTTGTCACTGCCATCGGGCATGAGACTGGAATTTACCATGCGACAAGTGTTGCAACATGCTATGAACCGTAGAATTGGCAATATTTATCTGCTGCAAGCGGTGAAGGACGGTAAATATCTGACTTTGGGTTGGTTCTTGGGAGAAGGAAATGAAGGCGAATTCTTTTATGCTAAAGACCCGAGTTTTCCGTCCGTACGCTTATTTATAGATGGATATGTCAGAGCTACCTTGGATAGAACAACGGGGAATATTCCGGGTTTTTCTAAGATGTTGGGTAACATATGGGTGGGTATCTCTCTTGAATCTGTTTCGGCAATTAAAGCGCCTTCCCCCATCACTTTGCGTGAGACGCGTGCTTTTCCGCTCATTCTTATTGCGGGTGGCGGCATTGATCAGGGAGAAGCAGGCCGTACGACAATTGAGGTTAATCCCGGTCAGACTACCTATGACGTCGAGTTTGATGTGGACTTGAGAAGTTTAGAGGAGAAAGAGCGTCAGAGTCTTTCCTTTGATCTGTTGTGCGCTGATTTTCCTGATTTACTGTTGGCTGAGATTATTACCCGGCTGGTTATCACCACTAAAAAAAGCGATGAGAGCAACGTTATTCAATTGGTAACGAATAAAGCTGGTGCCCAATATATGATGTGGGGGAAGGGGGGAGAATTTAAAACCCGTTTAAACACTTTGTTTGCCCGCGAATTAATGCGCCGCGCTAACCGGGGGTTGGATACCATTCTTAGCCTAGAGACACAGAGAATCCTTGAGCCTGCTCTGGGTATCAATGATGATAACCGATTGGATCAGGCGATGGACTTTGCTGGAGCCAACGCCCTCTATTTCTGGGAACTGTTTTATTACACTCCGATGCTGGTGGCACAGCGTTTGGTGCAAGAGCAGAGTTTTGACCAGGCGGCACGTTGGTTAAGTTATATTTTTAATCCTGGTAGCATCGATCCCAATGACAAACTCTGGAAAGTACGTCCGTTGCTGGAAGATACCCGCTGGAATGACACACCGTTGGATTCCACCAACCCTGATGCGGTGGCACAGGCAGATCCGATGCACTACAAGGCGGCTACTTTTATGCGCTTGTTAGAGTTGTTGCTGGCCCGTGGGGACAGTGCCTACCGCCAACTGGAGCGGGATACGCTGGCAGAAGCCAAAATGTGGTATGTGCAGGCGCTGGCATTGATGGGCGAAGAGCCGGTCTCTGCGGCTATCTCTTGGAAAGCACCGGTGCTGAAAAGGGCTGCGGAGCAATCAGCGACACGTTACTCAGCTAATTCTCTGACCAGGATATTCTATCCACAACAGAATGGACGTTGGGAAAGTTTGCGCCAGACATTAAAACAACGCTTGTACAACCTGCGTCACAATCTGGCGCTGGACGGCCAGCCATTGAGTCTGCCACTGTTTGCTGAATCGGTTGATCCGGCAGTGTTACTGAGTGCGGCAACGGCATCTTCGCAAGGTGGTGTGGCTTTACCGACGGTCAATACCTTGAGCTTGCGTCGTTTCCCGGTTGTGCTAGAAGGCGCTCGCGCAATGGTGTCACAGCTTTCGCAACTGGGTAGTACCCTTTCTGGGGTGATAGAACGTCAGGATGCGGAACAGATGGCGGTGTTGATGCAAACTCAGGGCAAAGAGCTGTCGGCTCAGAGCGTTGATATGCAACAAAAAAACCTGGATGAATTGGCTGAGGAGACGAAAGTACTGGCAGCGTCGCTGGCGGGGGTTGCACAGCGTCACGCTCACTATAGCGCCCTGTACGATGAAGATGTTAACGTTGGCGAGCAAGCGGCTATGGGTCTGCGTATTGCTTCGGGGGTGACTCAGA